>NZ_JBEOXE010000034.1:0-85203 GCF_040296485.1 Streptomyces sp. NPDC002138
GTACCCCCCGCGTCGGCGTGCGCCGGGTCGGCGCACGGTCCCGCCCCGCACCCGGCGGCTCCGCCCGGGGCCGGGTCGGGGCGGCCGGGGGCGGCGAGGGGTCGGGTGAGCGCGGCCAGGGCTTCGTCCAGGGCGCGTTCGGCGTCGGTGGCGTCGGCGGGGGTCATCCCGAGCCGGTCTCGTCGGCGGTGTCGGCTTCGGCCGCCCACCGCAGGGCCAGCGCGGCGGCCTTGCGGGAGGCCTCGGCGACCGCTTCGGCGGGGTCGGCCCCGGTGGCTTGGGCCTGCGCCGCCGCGTAACCGACCAGGAAGGTGGTCAGCGGGGCGGCGGGGCGGGCGACGCCGTGGGCGGCGTCGCGGGCGAGGTCGAGCAGGGTCTTGGTGTCGACGGCGACGTCGATGCCCAGCTCGTTCTTGACGGCGGTGATCCATTCGTCCAGCACGGACCCATGCTCCCTGATCCGGGCACGCGCGGCCGCGAGATCGTCCCAGGTGTCGCAGTCGAAGGAGGCGAGGGGCGCGGCCGCGCTCACCCGGGCCAGCTCCAGCCCGGCGGTCAGCGCGCGCAGCGGCAGCCCGCCGAGGCTCCCGTGCTCGGCGGCCAGCAGGGCGGTCCCGCGGCGCAGCGACGCGGCCCGGTAGGCGGCGACGAGCGGCTGGTCCCGCCCGTCGGCGTCGCGCAGCAGGGCCCCGTCCACGGGTGCGCCCGACGGGGCGGCCCCGGCCGCGGCGGTGCGCAGCGCCCGTACCGTCTCCCGGTCCAGGAACGGCAGGTCCGCGGAGAGTACGAGCACCCACTCGGCGTCGGTGTGCCGCAGCCCGGCGGCCAGCGCGGCCAGCGGACCGCCCCCGGGCGGCTCCTCGCGGGTCCAGCGCACCGGCCGGGAGGTGGGGCGGCGGCCGCCGACCACGACGGTGTCCGCCGCGTCGGCACAGGCGTCGAGCACCCGGTCGAGCAGGGCCCGCCCTCCGACGCTCAAGGCGGGCTTGTCGGCGCCGCCGAGCCGTCGCGCGGCGCCGCCGGCCAACACGATCGCGTGGTACGTCATGTCCCGAGTATGCGGGGGCCGTGTCGCGCGCCGCGGACCCCGCTGGGCCGGTGTGTACGTGGCCCGGAGAGCAGGGTGGACGGCACCGCCCGGGGGAAGACCCGCGCCCCGCCGCCCCCTTGCGGGGGTGGCGGGGCGCGGGCGACGCCGGGGTGCGGGGGACAGGGGAGCCGGGGCTACAGGTACGGCCCGGAACGGATGGCCCCGTGGCCGCCGTCCTCGTCGTCCTCGTGGCCGGAGCCGGGCGGCAGCGCGCGGCGCATCTGCTCCAACTGGGCCCGGGCCGCCATCTGCTGGGCGAACAGGGCGGTCTGGATGCCGTGGAAGAGACCTTCCAGCCAGCCCACCAACTGGGCCTGCGCGATGCGCAGTTCCGCCTCGGAGGGAATGGCCTCCTCGGTGAACGGCAGGGAGAGCCGCTCCAGTTCCTCGACCAGCTCGGGAGCCAGTCCGTCTTCGAGCTCCTTGACCGAAGCGGCGTGGATGTCCTTGAGGCGGACGCGGCTCGCCTCGTCGAGAGGAGCGGCGCGGACCTCTTCCAGGAGCTGCTTGATCATGCTGCCGATCCGCATGACCTTGGCGGGTTGTTCGACCATCTCCGTCACCGGGACCTCGCGAGACTCGTCTTCGGCGCCGCCGACCGCCGTCCCGTCCTGTCCCACGATGAGGACGTGCGGGGGGCTGTCCTGCGACCGGTCACTCGTCGGCATCTCCATGCCGCCCATTCTCTCGCACACCTTCGTACTCACACGGTGTGCCCCCGGACAGGCGTGATCCAACCTGTCCGGGGCACCGGCATCAGCCCGTGGCCCGGCGGGCCAGCGCGCCGTTGGAGCGGGTGACCAGGGCGGCGAGCAGGGCCGCCCCGAGCGGGACCAGGATCAGCAGCCCGGCGACGGTCTCCCACGGCACCTCGATGGGCACCCAGGGCGCGGGGGTCCCGGCCGGCTCGTTGCCGTTCGCGACGAGGTTCTCGTAGAGGTGCATCTGGTCGCGCCGCTCGACGAGCCGGAGCCCGGCCGCGGGCAGGATGCCCGCCGCGGAGCCCAGGACCACGCCCATCAGGGCCACCACCCCGCACTGGAAGCCGCTGAGCGTGCGCCGCACCCGCGGGGGTGCGCCGACCGCGGCCAGGGTCTTCAGGTCGGCCTCGGAGTCCGCCTGGGCGAGGCCGGTGGCGATGCCCGCCGCGCCGATGGTGACGAGACCCGCGAACAGGGCCAGGGCCAGCGTGGTGATGTCGGAGGGCGCCTGGTAGCCGGATTCGACGAAGACGTCGGCGTCCGAGCCCAGCCGGTCCAGGTCGCCGGCCAGCTGCTGGCGCTGGGTGGAGGAGAGCGTGCCGTCGAGGGTGAAGTACGCGCCGAAGGGGGCGCTCTCGATCCCGGCGGCCTTGACCGCGGTGGGGGGCAGGATCAGCTGGATCCCGTACCCCTCGGTGTTCGCCGGCGCCTCGTGGACGGGGAACACCTTGTCCTGGCCCGGCAGTTCCTTGTGGGTGGACTTGGCCGCGTTGGCCTTCTCCAAGTCCGTGATCAGCCGGATGGTGACCTTGCCGTCCTTGACGTTGCGCTTGTCGAAGGAGACGGCCCGGCCCGACTTGAGGGCCGAGACCGTGCCCGGGTCGGTGACCGCCAGGGCGGTCAGCAGCTTTTCGTCGGCGACGACCGTCTCGTACCGCGTGGAGTGCTCGGAGCGTGCGCAGCGCCAGTCGGCGAGCAGCTTCTTCTGCTCTGCCAGGCCGAAGGAAGCGGGCCCGTGCTCGGCCTCGTCGAGGGGGCAGCGCTGCTCCTTGGGCACGATGACCTCGGCCCGGCCGCAGCCCTTGACGACGTCTCCGTACCGCTCGCAGTTGGCCTTGCCGACGACGAGCCGGTCCACGTCGGCCCGTACGCCCAGCGGGTACTGCCGGGCGAGGGCGTCGCGGACGGCGGGCACGTCACGGTAGGCGCCGGTCTCGTTGACGATGGCGTAGCCGGAGCCGCCGGGCAGCTTGGCGACGTACTCGTGCGCGCCCTGGACGTCCCGGCTGTGCTGGAACGTCGCCACGGCGACGGTGCCGGCCACGGCGGCCAGGACAGCGGCCACGGCGGGGGCCGTGCGGCCGCGGTTGCGCACCGCGTCGCGCAGGGCGAGCCGCGGCGAGAGCGGCAGCCAGCGCCCGAGCCGGCCGAACAGGCCGACCAGCATCGGGGTCATGGCGACGATGCCCAGCTCGGCGATGGCGCTGCCACCGGCGACCACCACGAAGCCCATGCCGGACACCGTGCCGTAGAGGGCGATGGCGACGCCCCCGGCGAGGGCGAGCAGGCCGAGGACCGGCAGGATCCGGTTGGACTTGCGGACCCCGCGGCGGCCGGTGAGCGAGGCGAGCACGCTCTGCCGGGAGGCGGTGACGGCCGGGGCGATCGCGGCCACCAGGCCGGTCAGTACGGCCAGCAGGGCGATCCCGGCGAGTTCCAGAGGCCTCAGGTCGAACCCGGCGAAGCGGACGCCGAGCTGTTCCTCCAGCAGCGGCCGCAAGGCCACGGTGAGGGCCACGCCGATGCCGGTGCCGATGACGGCCGCCGTGGCGCCGATCACCAGGCCGCCCGAGAGCACGATCGACCGGATGTGGCGCCGGTCACCGCCGTTGGCGCCGACCAGGCCGAGCTGGCGGCGCGAGCGCCGGGCGCCGACCGCGAAGGCGGGTCCGGCCAGCAGGCAGACCTCCAGGAGGGCCAGACCGACGACGGTCGCGGCGATGGCCATCTCGGTGGTGCGGCTCGCTTCGCCCGTGAACTGGTTCCGGGGCTCCTGCTTGAAGAGGGGGACGTCGGAGTCGGCCGGCGGGTCCAGCATGACGGCGCGGGAGAGGACGGCCGCACCCTTGCTGTTGGCCTCCTTCACCATGTTCCACGTGAAACCTTCGCCGCCCACCTTCACGAGGTAGGTGTCGGTGCTCCGCATGCTGTTCATCCCGGCCTCGGTGAGGGCGCGTTCGAGCGGTGCGAGCAGGGTTCCGGGCGGGGCGAGCAGCTCGGAGGTCTTGAGATGGCTGGGCAGTTCGTAGGCGCCGACGATCTTGTACGGCGTCTTCATGCCGCGCGGGGTGACCTCGGAGCCGATGGAGTAACCGGACTCCTCGAGGAACGCGTTGGTGGCGACGACCTCGCCGCTCTGTCGCGGCAGCCGCCCGCGGTCGAGCGTGAGCAGCCCCTCGACCAGCGGGCTGGCGGCGTCCACTTCGCGCATCTGGGTGTTGAGCAGCCCGTGCGTGGTCCGCACCTTGCCGTAGCCGAGGCTGTTCTTGACGCTCTCGGCGCCGGCCGGGATCGCGCCCTTGGCGGTGTCCTGTCGCTCGCTGTCCTTGGCCGGAGCGAAGTCCTTGTAGCCGCCGACGGGCGCGTAGCTCTCGCCGTCGGGCCGCTGGTAGATGGGGACGCCGAGGCCCGAGCTGCGCAGCTCGGCGTCGGCGGTGCCGAGTTGGCGGTCCAGGGACTGGTCGGGGGAGAGCGCGGCGCTGCGCAGGGTGAGGTCGGCGGCGCTCACCCCGATGACGGGCAGCGCCAGCATGGCGAGGACCAGGGCGCTGCGGCCCTTGGCGCGCCAGGCATCGCGGCGGGCGATCCGCAGGGCCGCGATCCAGGAGTGGTACCAGGTCCTCACTGGGCGGTCCCCAGACCCGACAGCAGGGAGTCGGCCTGGGAGCGCGTGGTCTCGTCGACGACGCCGCCGTCGCGCAGGAAGACCACCCGGTCCGCCCAGGCCGCGAAGCGCGGCTCGTGGGTGACCATGACGCCGGCGGCGCCCGCGTCACAGCGGGAGCGCAGCAGACCCAGGACGGACTCACCGGTCTCGGAGTCCAGGGCGCCGGTCGGCTCGTCGGCCAGGACCAGGCGGCGGTCGCCGACCAGGGCGCGGGCGATGGCCACGCGCTGCTGCTGGCCGCCGGACATCTCGTCGGGGAAGCAGTCGGCGAGGTGGGCCAGACCCATCTCCTCCAGGGCGGCCAGGGCGGAGACGCGGGCCTTGCGGGCCGAGGTGCCGTCCAGTTCGCGGGGCAGGGACACGTTCTCGGCGGCGGTGAGGGCCGGTATGAGGTTGTAGTCCTGGAAGACGTAGCCGATGCTGCGGCGGCGCAGGGCGGCCAGCTGCTTGCGGCTCGCGGTGGTGATGTCGGTGCCCTCGACGATGACGCGCCCGCCGCTGGGGGTGTCGAGGCCGCCCGCGAGGGTCAGCAGGGTGGATTTGCCGGAGCCGGAGGGGCCCATGACGGCGACGAGTTCCCCGGGGTACACGGAGAGGTTGATGCCGCGCAGGGCGTGGACCTCGGTGGCGCCGCTGCCGTGCGTGCGCACGAGCTGGTCCAGCTGGAGGACGGGCTGCTGGTGGTCCTGGGCGGGACGGCCGGGGTGCGGGTGCTGGTGCTGGTCAGGCATGCGGAAGTCCCCCTTGGGACGGCTGTGCGGTGGTGGCGGAGGCGGAGGCGGCCGGGGCCGGGTCGGGTCGGGGATCGGCCGCGGGTGGTGTGGGCGGTACGGCTCCCCGCTCGGCCAGGACGGAGAGCCGTACCAGCCGCGATTCGGAGTGGTCGAGCCAGCGGGCCTCGGCCTCGGTCTGGAAGATCAGCTGCTCGACGACCAGCAGCCAGGCCACGTCGTCGCGTTCCTGGGACTTCCCGCTCTCGATGGCGGCGAGCGCCTGTGCCTTGAGGCGGGTGTAGTCCTGCATCGCTCGGATCGTGGCGTGGCGCTGGGCCTGGATGACGGCGCGGACGTCCACGCCGGGTGCGCCCACGGCCATGGCGAGCTTGATCGACAGCTCGTCGCGGGGCGGGTTCGTGCGGTCGACGGGGCGTTCGTACCAGCCGCGCAGTTCGTGGCGGCCGGTGTCGGTGATGGCGTAGAGGGTGTGGCCCGCGGCGTCCTCGCCGCCGGGGGCGACCAGGCCGTCGCGCTCGAGCCGGGCGAGGGTCGTGTAGACCTGCCCGACGTTGAGGGGCCAGGTGGATCCGGTGCGGGATTCGAACTCGGTGCGCAGCTGAGAGCCGTACCGAGGTCCCCGTTCCAGTAGGGCGAGAAGGCCGTGGCGAATGGACATACTCAGTATGTATACCGAGTATGCAGGCCGCGACAACCGTCTTGGGGTGTAGTCCGAAAGGGGGATGGGGCCTCGGTCAGCCCCGGCGCAGCCGCATTCCCATGTAGCCGAGACCCACTCCCATCAGGGCGAATCCCGTGCCGAGCGGCAGTATGTGCGCGGCCAGATCGGCGGCCCGCTCGTTGGGGCCGGTCCCCAGCGCCTGGGCCGGCGGCGCGGCCGACGGGGGCGGCTGGGTGCGCGGGGGCGCGATCTGTTCGACGGGGCGCGGCCGCATCGGGAGCGGGCGGGAGGCCAGTACGGTCTCCGGATTCGCGGGCTCGTCGGCCGGCCGGCCGGGGTGTTCGCGTCCGGCGCCCGCGGCGCTGCCCGCCAGCTCGTCGTCCGTGGGCCCGTCGGGCCTCGGCAGGACGTGGCGGACCGGGGCGGGGGCGGTGTGGGCGGGCGCGATGCGCGCGGTGACGACGCGGGTGGCGGCGGTGCGGGCGTGCGCGGCGTGTGCGGCCTGCGCGGGCGTCGCGGCCAGGGTCGTGACGGCGCTGGTGAGGGCGGGCGTGAGGGCGGCGACGGCCAGCGCGGTGCCGGCGAGCCGACGGAGGTACTGCGTCACGGGGAGCCCCTCCCGTCCGAGCGACCGAGGTGTTCCGCTCAGATTTACATGGTGGGGCAAAAGCGGCATCCCGGGCGCCCCATCAGGGGTGCCCGGGATGCCGTTGTCCTGCGAATGCCGCTACTGCGGGTCTCCGGTCGAGACGACCAGGGTGAACTCGGCGCCGTTCTTCGGCACGTCGGTCGAGGCCGCGGGCAGCTGCTCCAGCACCGTGTCCTGGCCGTACACCGCCTCGTCGCGGGTCTGGATCGTGACCTTCCACCCCGCGGCCTGGATGCACTCCTTCACGGAGCGGACGTTCTTGTACCGGAAGTCCGGCGCGTCGACCTTCGTCGCGTCGCTGTACGACTTCATGGCTTCCTTGCACTTCGACGGGTCGATCGTGCGGGTGGTGTCCGGGCCCTTGTGGCCGCCCTTGGCCGAGGGCGAGGTGCTCGCGGAGGAGGCCACGGTCGGCTCGTCGGTGCCGCCCCCGCCATCGTTCATCGAGAGCGCCGTGATCAGGCCGCCGATCGCGAGCAGGGCCACCACGATCGCCCCGACGATCACCGGGGTGTTGCGGTCGCCGCCCGAGGAGCCGCCGCTGCCGCCGCTCGCGGAACCGCTCTGGGTGACCGGGGAGATCGTGAAGGGCGGCGGGGTCTGCGGCGCGTGCGGGGCGTACTGGGCGTGCTGCTGGGGCACCGGCGGCGGGGTGTGCTGCTGCTGGGGCGGGTAGGCGTACCCGTGCGGCGGCGGCGTCTGCTGGTGCTGCGCGGCGGGAGTCGGGGGCCCGTACGGCGACGGCTGGTACGGCTGCTGCAGGGACTGCTGCGGCGGGGCCTGGAATCCCGAGTCCACCGGCGGGAAGACCGCCGAGGACACGCCGGCGCCGCTGCTCACGGGCGCGCCCGGAACGATCGAGGGAGCCGCGGTCTGCCCCGCCGACAGCACGCGCAGCACCTCGTCGCGCATGGCGGCGGCCGTGGGGAAGCGCTCGTTCGGGTTCTTCTTCAGCGCGCGGGCGACCAGCGAGTCCATCGCGGGCGTCACCGCGCGGTTGATGGAGGACGGCGTGACCGGCTCCTCCTGCACGTGCGCGTACGCGATCGCCAGCGGGGAGTCCGCTTCGAACGGCAGTCGGCCCGTCAGCAGCTGGAAGAGCATGATGCCGACCGAGTAGAGGTCGGAGCGCGCGTCGACGGCCCGGCCGAGCGCCTGCTCGGGGGAGAGGTACTGAGGCGTGCCCACGACCATGCCGGTCTGGGTCATGGACGTGACACCGGACTGCATGGCGCGCGCGATGCCGAAGTCCATGACCTTGACCACGCCGCGCTTGGTCATCATCACGTTGCCCGGCTTGATGTCCCGGTGGACCAGGCCCATCTCGTGGGAGGTCTCCAGGGCGGCCAGCACGTCGGCGGTCACCTTGAGGGCCTTGTCGGCCGGCATCGCCCCGTACTGCGTGATGTCCGACTGGAGGGCCGAGCCGAGCGGCTGTCCCTCGACGTACTCCATGACGATGTACGGCATGAGCATGCCGTCCAGGTCACCCTCGCCGGTATCGAACACCGACACGATGTTGGTGTGCGACAGTTTCGCTACAGCCTGGGCCTCGCGGCGGAAGCGCTCGCGGAAGGACTGCTCGCGTCCCAACTCGCTGTGCAGCGTCTTGATGGCGACCTGGCGGTCGAGCGCGGAGTCGTACGCGAGGTACACGGACGCCATGCCGCCCTCGCCGAGCAAGTCCCGCAGCTGGTAACGGCCACCGGCCAAGGACCCGCCTGCGTACCGGCCCTCAGTGCCGTCCTGGCTCATGACTTCTGCTTCCCCTCGGCGGTGTGCGTACGCGTCTGACAGAGCGCATATCGCGCCCAGTCTGCCGGAGGGCAAGCCCACGTCAAGCCAGGTACCCGTTCCGTGACCACACGGGGACAGGACCTCGACCCCGGTCGGCGAGCCGCGCCGAGGCTGTAGCGTTCATCGGAGCACTCCGAACAAGACCCACCGCTTGTGCGGCCCAGAGAGACGACGGCGAGGACTGATGGCACCCGAACCCGAGGGAAACGGCGCCGGGATGGCTGATGGTCCTGAGCACTGGGGCGCCGGCGGGATCGTGGGTGACGGCCGGTACCGGCTGACCCACCGCCTCGGCCGGGGCGGCATGGCGGAGGTGTTCGCCGCCGAGGACGTCCGTCTCGGACGCACCGTCGCGGTCAAGCTGCTGCGCGCGGACCTCGCCGAGGACCCGGTCTCCAAGGCCCGCTTCACCCGCGAGGCACAGTCGGTCGCGGGCCTGAACCACCACGCCGTCGTCGCGGTCTACGACTCGGGCGAGGACCGGGTCGGCCCCAACGTCGTTCCGTACATCGTGATGGAGCTGGTCGAGGGCCGCACCATCCGCGACCTGCTGATCAGCGCCGAGGCCCCGGGCCCCGACCAGGCGCTGATCATCGTGTCCGGCGTGCTGGAGGCCCTGGCCTACTCGCACCAGCACGGCATCGTGCACCGCGACATCAAGCCCGCCAACGTCATCATCACCAACACCGGTGCGGTGAAGGTGATGGACTTCGGCATCGCGCGCGCCCTGCACGGCGCGCAGTCGACGATGACCCAGACCGGCATGGTCATGGGCACCCCGCAGTACCTCTCCCCGGAGCAGGCCCTCGGCAAGGCCGTCGACCACCGCTCCGACCTGTACGCGACCGGCTGTCTGCTGTACGAACTGCTCGCGCTGCGGCCCCCGTTCACGGGCGAGACCCCGCTCT
Organism: Streptomyces sp. NPDC002138; assembly: GCF_040296485.1. Lineage (NCBI taxonomy): Bacteria > Bacillati > Actinomycetota > Actinomycetes > Kitasatosporales > Streptomycetaceae > Streptomyces > Streptomyces sp. NPDC002138. The sequence continues at coordinate 9,488 of NZ_JBEOXE010000034.1, forward strand.
CGGTGGTCTACCAGCACGTGCAGGACGCGCCGGTGCCGCCCTCGCAGCTGCCCGAGGGCCACGCGATCCCGCAGGAGCTCGACGGCCTGGTCATGCGCTCCCTGGCCAAGGACCCGGACGACCGGTTCCAGAGCGCCGAGGAGATGCGCGGTCTGGTCGGGTACGCCCTCCAGATGCTCCAGGACCAGGGCGCGAACACGGGCACCTGGAACACCGGGCCGGTCACCATGTCGCTGCCGCACGGGCGCGGCGGGGCTCCGACCTCCGGCATGCCGATGGGGAACGCGGGCGGCCGCCAGCAGTACCCCTCGAACGCCACGACCTCGCAGTTCCAGCAGCCGATGGTGCCGCCGCTGAACCCGGACGACGGCTCGGCCTTCCCCGGCGGCGGTGGCTACCACGACGGCGGCCAGGGGAACGGGCACGGCCAGGGCGGCTCCGGCGGCGGCCGCTGGAAGATGGTCCTCTTCGCGGCGCTCGCGGTGATCGCGATCGCGGCGGGGGTGGTCTTCGCCCTGGACCAGACCGGCAGCAAGGGCAAGACCGGCGGCACCGAGCAGAGCAGCTCGCAGAGCCCGCCCAGCAGCGAGCAGAGCCAGCCCAGCAGCCCGCAGGACTCGCCCTCGGACTCGACCGAGCCCTCGCGTTCGCGCGAGAGCTACTCGTCGACCCCGAACCGGTCGCGGTCGGCGAGCGCCAGCCCGACGCCGACGCCGTCGGCCACGGAGTCCTCCAGCGCGCCGTCGGAGACCCCGAGCTCCCCGCCGCCGACGAAGCCGACCTCGCCGAAGCCGACGCACAGTGCCTCCCCGCCCGTCGGAGACGGCCCCAACGGCATCTTCGATCAGTAGGGCGCGCACGCAGCGTTCACGGGCCCGGCGGAATTGCTTCCGCCGGGCCCGTAAATGTTCGTGGAGTTGTAGGAAAAGGCTGGTCAGAGGGCGTGTTGGTACTGCCGGTCGGGATTACCCGCCAGCGCGTGCACCGTCACGAACTGCGGTTCGATTCTCATGTAGACGGGGTCGAAGACCGCTCCGTCGATGAAATGCGGACCCGGACCGAAGAGTTCCAGTTCGGCCGTGGTCGGCTCGACGACCTGGGCCGTTCCGGTGAACTGCACCGACCAGAGCCGGGGGTCACCGGTATTGAAGTTGTCGGCGCCGTAGGCGACCACGCTGCCGTTGCAGGCCTGGTGATAACCGAAGCCCGCGTGCATTCTCAGCACCACCTTGCCGTCGACCACGATGTGGCGGGCCAGGGCGAGGAAGGGCAGCGCGTGCATGCTGGTGGCCACACGGCCGTACGGCACCCGGCGCAGCAGTTCGATGGCGTGGAGTTCCTCAGGGGACATGCCGTCCACTGTCCGCCACCGCCGCGGCGCCGGGAAAGAGGAGCCCGCCCCGAGGATCGGGGACGTTGGTCCCGAATCGAACCTCCCGCCGCGTGGCATCACGCGGCGGACGCGGAGTCCGGGCCGGGGCCGGGCCAGGCCAGGCCCTCTAGCGCTTCTCGGCCTGGAGGCGGGCGACGTAGGCGGCGGCCTGGGAGCGGCGCTCCATGCCGAGCTTCGAGAGCAGGCTGGAGACGTAGTTCTTGATCGTCTTCTCGGCCAGGTGCAGCCGCTCGCCGATCACGCGGTTCGTCAGGCCCTCGCCGATCAGGTCGAGGATCTTGCGTTCCTGCTCGGTGAGGTTCGAGAGGCGGTCGTCGCCCTTGCCCTTCTTGCCGTCGCGCAGGCGCTCCAGCACCCGCGCCGTGGCGACGGGGTCCAGCAGCGACTTGCCGGCCGCCACGTCACGGACGGCGTGCAGCAGCTCGTTGCCCCGGATGGCCTTCAGGACGTATCCGGAGGCACCGGCCATGATCGCGTCGAACAGCGCTTCGTCATCGGCGAACGAGGTCAGCATCAGGCACTTGATGTCCTCGTTGCCGGAGCGCACCTCGCGGCAGACCTCGACTCCGCTGCCGTCGGGCAGGCGGACATCGAGCACGGCGACGTCGGGGCGGGTCGCCGGGATGCGGACCAGGGCGTCGGCCGCGGTACCGGCTTCACCGACGATCTCGATGTCCTCTTCGACCGACAAGAGCTCATAGACACCTCGGCGTACCACTTCGTGGTCGTCCAGGAGGAATACCTTGATTTTTCCGTCTTCGCGCACAGAATCAGTTTCACACACTCACCTCTTCCCTGCCGCAAGCCGCCGGGATAACGTGCCGTTGTTCCGGCCCCCTGCAAGGCTGTGACCAGTGGTTGTTCCCGGATCCTCGGATTTACTTGGAAATCCAAGCAAAATCGCAGGTCAAACGGGGTTTCGCAGATATGCGACGCACTGGGTAACGTGCATTGCGCAGGGCACTCGCCGGGGCACCTGTCACGCCTGAATCCCCACCGCGACGCACCCACCCCGTGCGCGCGCAAGGATTGGGCGAGCCGCACTGGTCCCCGGAGAACCCGGGTGCCGGACCGACGGAGGAGCACACGTGACCGTGGAGAGCACTGCCGCGCGCAAGCCGCGACGCAGCAGCGGCACCAAGCGAGCGGCTGGCGCCGCGAGCGCCGGCAAGACCGCCGCAGCCGCTGCCGCAGCCGCAAAGGGTGCCGAGCCCCAGCTCGTACAGCTGCTGACGCCCGAGGGACACCGGGTGTCGGCCGCGGACCATCCTGAGAACGCGGAATTCATGGCCTTCGTCGAGGACATCACGGGAGACGACCTGCGCGGTCTCTACCGCGACATGGTCCTGACCCGCCGCTTCGACGGCGAGGCCACCGCGCTCCAGCGCCAGGGCGAGCTGGGCCTGTGGGCCTCGCTGCTGGGCCAGGAAGCCGCCCAGATCGGCAGCGCCCGCGCGCTGAACGACGAGGACTACGTCTTTCCCACTTACCGCGAGCACGGTGTGGCCTGGTGCCGCGGGGTCGATCCGACCAACCTGCTGGGCATGTTCCGTGGTGTGAACCACGGCGGATGGGACCCCAACCTCAACAACTTCCACCTGTACACGATCGTCATCGGCTCGCAGACGCTGCACGCGACCGGGTACGCGATGGGCGTGGCCAAGGACGGCGCGGATTCCGCGGTCATCGCGTACTTCGGTGACGGCGCCTCCAGCCAGGGCGACGTGGCCGAGGCGTTCACGTTCTCGGCGGTCTACAACTCCCCCGTGGTGTTCTTCTGCCAGAACAACCAGTGGGCGATCTCCGAGCCCACCGAGCGCCAGATGCGCGTCCCGCTCTACCAGCGCGCCCAGGGCTTCGGCTTCCCGGGCGTCCGGGTCGACGGCAACGACGTCCTGGCCTGCCTGGCCGTGACCCGCTGGGCCCTGGACCGCGCGCGCCGCGGCGAGGGTCCGACGCTGGTCGAGGCGTTCACGTACCGCATGGGTGCGCACACCACCTCGGACGATCCGACGAAGTACCGGCGGGACGAGGAGCGCGCGGCCTGGGAGGCCAAGGACCCGATCCTGCGCCTGAAGACCCACCTGCTCGAGAGCGGAGCCGCCGACGAGGCGTTCTTCGAGGAGCTGGAGACCGAGAGCGAGACCCTCGGCAAGCACGTCCGCGAGGTCGTGCGGGCCATGCCCGACCCGGACACCATGGCGATCTTCGAGAACGTCTATGCGGACGGGCACGCGCTCGTCGACGAGGAGCGCGCACAGTTCGCCGCCTACCTCGCGTCCTTCGAGGGTGGGGAGTGACCATGCCGGTACAGAAACTGACCATCGCCAAGGCGCTCAACGACTCGCTGCGCAAGGCGCTGGAGACCGACCCCAAGGTCCTCATCATGGGTGAGGACGTCGGCAAGCTGGGCGGTGTCTTCCGGATCACCGACGGCCTGCAGAAGGACTTCGGCGAGGAGCGGGTCATCGACACCCCGCTCGCCGAGTCGGGCATCGTCGGCACCGCGATCGGGCTCGCGCTGCGCGGCTACCGCCCCGTGGTCGAGATCCAGTTCGACGGTTTCGTCTTCCCCGCCTACGACCAGATCGTCACCCAGCTCGCGAAGATGCACGCGCGCTCGCTGGGCAAGATCAAGATGCCGGTCGTCATCCGCATTCCCTACGCGGGCGGCATCGGCGCGGTCGAGCACCACTCCGAGTCCCCCGAGGCGCTGTTCGCGCACGTCCCGGGCCTCAAGGTGGTCTCGCCGTCGAACGCGGCGGACGCCTACTGGATGCTCCAGCAGGCCATCCAGAGCGATGACCCGGTGATCTTCTTCGAGCCCAAGCGCCGGTACTGGGACAAGGGCGAGGTCGACGTCGAGGCGATCCCCGGCGAGCTGCACAAGGCGCGGGTCGCGCGGGAGGGGTCGGACGTGACCCTGGCCGCGTACGGCCCGATGGTCAAGGTGTGCCTGGAGGCGGCCGCGGCCGCCGCCGAGGAGGGCAAGTCGGTCGAGGTCCTCGACCTGCGGTCCATGTCCCCGGTGGACTTCGACGGCATCCAGGCCTCGGCGGAGAAGACCCGTCGTCTGGTCATCGTGCACGAGGCCCCGGTGTTCCTGGGCGTCGGCTCGGAGATCGCCGCGCGGATCACGGAGCGGTGCTTCTACCACCTGGAGGCGCCGGTGCTGCGCGTCGGCGGCTTCCACGCGCCGTACCCGCCGGCCCGCCTGGAGGACGAGTACCTGCCCGGCCTGGACCGGGTGCTCGACGCCGTCGACCGCTCGCTGGCGTACTGAGGAGATGTTCGTGACGATCAGCGAATTCAAGATGCCCGACGTGGGCGAGGGGCTCACCGAGGCCGAGATCCTCAAGTGGTTCGTACAGCCCGGTGACACGGTCACGGACGGCCAGGTGGTCTGCGAGGTCGAGACGGCGAAGGCGGCCGTCGAGCTGCCGATCCCGTTCGACGGCGTGGTCCACGAACTGCGCTTCGCCGAGGGGACCACGGTCGACGTCGGCCAGGTGATCATCTCGGTGCGGACCGGCGCCGATGCCGACGCCCCCGCCGTCGCGGCCGTCGTGGCCGAGGCGGCTCCCGAGGCGGAGGCCGCGCCCGCCGCGCGCCAGCCCGTCCTCGTCGGCTACGGCGTCTCCACGGCCTCCACCAAGCGCCGGCCGCGCAAGGCGGCGCCGGCCGCGGCCACCACGGCGGCTCCGGTCGCCCCGGCCCTCCCGGTGGTGCCCGCCCCCACGGCTCCGGTGCTGAACGGGAACGGCAGCAACGGGTACGGCGGTCACGGACAGGCGGGCGCCGAGCGCCCGCTCGCCAAGCCGCCCGTGCGCAAGCTCGCCAAGGACCTCGGCATCGACCTGGCGGCGATCGTGCCCACCGGCGACGGTGGCGTCGTGACCCGCGAGGACGTGCACGCGGCGGCCACCGCCGCGGCGGCTCCGCAGCAGGCCGCGCCCGTCTCCGCTCCGGCGGCCGCGGCTCCGGCTCCTGCTTCTCCGGCCGAGGCCGGACCGGCGGCGGCGCTGGTGGCGCCGGGCGCGCGGGAGACCCGTATCCCGGTCAAGGGCGTCCGCAAGATCACGGCGCAGGCCATGGTCAGCTCGGCCTTCACCGCCCCGCACGTCACCGAGTTCATCACGCTCGACGTGACGCGCACGATGAAGCTCGTCCAGGAGCTGAAGGACGACCCGGACATGGCGGGGCTGCGGATCAACCCGCTGCTGCTCATCGCCAAGGCCGTGCTCATCGCCATCCGCCGCAACCCGGACGTCAACGCGTCCTGGGACGAGGCGGCCCAGGAGATCGTGCTCAAGCACTACGTGAACCTGGGCATCGCGGCCGCCACCCCGCGCGGTCTGATCGTGCCGAACGTCAAGGACGCGCACGCCAAGACCCTGTCGGAGCTGTCGCAGAGCCTGTCCGAACTGGTCGCCACCGCACGCGAGGGCAAGACCTCCCCCTCGGACATGCAGGGCGGCACCATCACCATCACCAATGTCGGCGTCTTCGGCGTCGACACCGGTACGCCCATCCTGAACCCCGGCGAGTCCGCGATCCTCGCGGTCGGCGCCATCAAGCTCCAGCCGTGGGTCCACAAGGGCAAGGTGAAGGCACGTCAGGTCACCACCCTGGCGCTGTCGTTCGACCACCGTCTCATCGACGGTGAGCTGGGCTCCCGCTTCCTCGCGGACATCGCGGCCGTCCTGGAGCACCCGAAGCGCTTGGTCACCTGGTCCTGACCGACCGCGACACCTCGCCGATGGCCGGCCACCCCCAGGGGTGGCCGGCCATCGGTGCTGAGTAACGTGTGCGAATCGGGGGCGACCCAGCGCCGCCGGGAACGGGGCTCGGAACATGGGACTGACCGAGGAGATAACCGCCATGCGGGGCGGATCGGGTCAACCGCACCGTTTGCTCGGAGAATTCCGGCGCGCGGTGCTGCTCGCTCCCCTCGCGGACGGCGGCCTGATGTCGGGACAGTGGGGCGGCGTCCGCTGGATCTACGCCTTCACCGACGAAGCGGCCCTGGCCCGGTTCGCGCACGCCCGCGGGGCCGCGGACCGGGAGTGGGACTACCTCGCGATCCTCGGGGCCCGGCTGGCCGACGCCGTCGTTCCCTCCCTCGAGGGCCCCACCGGCATCGCCGTGGACGTGGCGGACGAGGACGGCGGGATGCTCTTCCCGCCCGTGGCGGGGATCGTGCCGGACGCCGTGGCGGTGACGGTGTGAGCGGCGAGAAGGATCTGGCGGTCGGACCCGAGGCCGTCAAGAAGATCCAGGACGGTCTGCGGGCGGCCGTGGGTGAGCTGCGGGAGTCGGGCGCGGACGAGGGCGGGGCGTCGATGGGCGCCGGTTTCAGCGCGCTGTCGATGACAGGGATGGAAGCCGGGCACGCGGGACTCGCCACGGACTTCGAGGACTTCTGCGAGCACTGGGAGTGGGGAGTGCGCTCCTTGATCCAGGACGCGAGCACCCTGGCCCAGGCCCTCGGCATCTCGGCGGGCACGCTGTGGGAGGAGGACCACTACATCCAGGGCGCGTTCAAGGTCGCGGCCAACTCGGCGTACGGGAATCCGCACGCGAACGAGGACGAGATCGAGAACAAGGCGTGGGGCGACATCTTCCGGGCGGACGTCTACAAGCCGGACTACAGCCCCGAGTCCTTCGCGAAGAGCGGTCAGGACATCAAGGACACCTGGTCGCAGACCGGGGACAAGCTGATGACCACCGGCAAGATCGGCTCGCTCAAGGACATGGTCGACCAGGCCACCGGTGACGGGGGCGGCAAGTAATGGGACTCGGCGACTTCATTCCGGACTCGGTCGAGGACTGGGTCGAGGACCGGGCCGAGGACGTCGGCGACGCCATCGAATGGACCGGCGACAAGGTCGCCGGACTGGCCGACAAGGTGGGGCTGGAGGACGCGGGCGACTGGATCCGCGACAAGAGCCGCTCCGCCGCCAACCAACTGGGCGCCGATGTAGCCGAGATGGAGCTGGGGCAGACCGAGGACCCCACCAAGCTGGTCTACGGCAGCGTCTCCAAGATCCGCGCCCAGGCCGCGCACCTCCATGATTTCAAGGCCGCCTTCGATCAGGTCGGCAGTGGGCTGAAGGGACTGGACGCCGACAGCCTGAAGGGCAAGACGGCGGACGCGTTCCGGGAGTCGGTGGCGAAGGAACCGCCGCGCTGGTTCACGGCGGGGGAGGCCTTCGGCAAGGCCGCGGTCGCCATGGGCGGCTTCGCCGAGACGGTGGAGTGGGCACAGGGCCAGGCCAAGGAGGCACTGGCCGACTACAACGCGGCCAAGAAGGCCTCCACCGACGCCCGCACCGCGTACAACAAGCAGGTCGACACCTACAACGACGCCGTCCACGCGAAGAAGGACACCCTGCCGCCCAAGCCGGGGACCTTCACCGATCCGGGCACGGCACTGGCCAAGGCCGCGCAGGACAAGCTCGACGGAGCGCGCCGGCAGCGCAACGAGGTGGCGGAGACGGCCAGGACGGCGGTCCGAGCGGCCCGCGACGCGGCCCCGGCGAAGCCCTCGTACGGCGAGCAGTTCGGCGACGGCATGCAGTACCTCGACATCGCCAAGACGCACCTGACCGGTGGTGTCATCAAGGGCACGGCGGGTCTCGTGAACTTCGTCCGCTCGGTCAACCCGACGGACCCGTACAACCTCACGCACCCCGCCGAGTACGCGACCAGTCTGAACTCGACCCTCGCCGGGCTGGTCACCGCCGTCAACGACCCCATGGGCGCGGGCAAGCAGATGCTCGACCAGTTCATGAAGGACCCCGCCGAGGGCGTCGGCAAGCTCCTCCCGGAGCTCGTCGGCACGAAGGGCCTGGGGCTCGCCAAGAAGGCCGGTACGGTCGCCAAGCTCGCGGACGACATCCCGAAGGGCCCCGGCCGCAAGGCACTCACCGGTGAGGGCCCGGACCTGCACAAGACCCCGGACGGCGAGCGGACCACGGGCGGTACCGACCCGGTGGACCTCGCCACGGGGCGGATGTACCTGCCGCAGACCGATGTGGTGCTGCCGGGCGCCCTCCCCCTGGTGTTCGGCCGCCGGGCGGAATCCGGCTACACGGCGGGGCGCTGGTTCGGCCCCTCGTGGAGCAGTACGGTCGATCAGCACCTGGAGATCGACGCCGAGGGCGTCGTCCTGGTCGCGGAGGACGGTCTCCTCATCGCGTACCCGCACCCGGCGCCCGGTGTGCCGGTGCTGCCCGTCACCGGCCCGCCCCGGCCCCTGGAGCGCACCCCGGACGGGGACTACACGCTCACGGACCCGGCGACCGGGCACGTCCGCCGGTTCACCCCGCCCACGGCGTCGCGCGACGGGGACGGGGACGGTCTGGCTCCGATCGCGGAGCTCTCGGACCGCAACGGGAACGTCATCTCCTTCGCGTACGACGCCGAGGGCACCCCGGTGGGCATCACCCACAGCGGTGGATACCACCTGCGCTTCGAGACGGCCGGGGGCCGGATCACCGCCCTGCACCTGACCGGCGGCCCGCGGATCCTGGCGTACGGCTACACCGACGGGCATCTGACGGAGGTCACCAACTCCTCCGGGCTGCCCCTGCGGTTCGCCTACGACGAGCGCGGCCGGATCACCTCCTGGACCGACACCAACGACAGCCGGTACGACTACGTCTACGACGACCAGGACCGCTGCGTCGCCGAAGGCGGCAGTGGCGGCCACCTCGCCCTCACCCTCGACTACGACGGCTTCGACCCGGCCACCGGTCACCGGGTCACCAGCGTCACCACCGCGGCCGGGGCCACGCGGCGCTATCTGATCGACGAGCACTGCCGGGTGGTCGCCGACATCGACCCGCTGGGCGCCGTCACCCGCTACACCTACGACCGCCAGGGTCGGCCGACCTCCCGCACGGACGCCCTGGGCGCGACCTCCCACCAGGAGTACGACGAGACCGGGCGGATCACCCGGTCGGTCCGGCCGGACGGCCGGGCGGCGGGGACCGCGTACGACCGGCTGGGCCTGCCGGTCCGGGTGGCGAACGCCGACGGCACGGTCGTCCGCCAGACGTACGACGAGCGGGGCAACCGCACCTCGCTCACCACCTCGGCGGGCGCGGTGACGACCTTCGCGTACGACGAGCGCGGCCACCTGACCGAGGTCACCAACCCGCTCGGCGCGGTCACCCGGATCACCTGCGACGCGGCGGGCCTCCCGCTGTCCACCACCGACCCGCTGGGCGCCGTCACCCGGTTCGAACGCGATGCCTTCGGACGGCCGGTCAAGGTCACCGACCCGCTCGGCGGGGTGACCGTCATGGAGTGGACCACGGAGGGCAGGCCCGCCCGCCGGGTGGACCCGGACGGCAGCGAACGGAGCTGGGTCTACGACGGGGAGGGCAACTGCACCGCCTTCACCGATCCGTCCGGCGGGGTGACCCGCTTCGAGTACACCCACTTCGACCTCCTCGCGGCGCGGACCGGCCCCGACGGGGTGCGGTACGCCTACACCTACGACGCGGGGCTGCGGCTGACGGGCGTACGCAATCCCCAGGGGCTGACCTGGGAGTACACCTACGACGCGGCGGGCCGGCTGACCTCGGAGGCGGACTTCGACGGCCGCACCCTGAGCTACACCTACGACGCGACCGGGCGGCTCGCCTCCCGCGTGAACGCGTTGGGCGAGGAGATCGCCTACGAGCGGGACGTGCTCGGCCGGATCGTCCGCAAGACCTCCCCGGCGGGCACGGCGACCTTCGAGTACGACGTCTTCGACCTGCCCGCGTCGGTGACCTCGGCCGACGGCACCACGCTGGTCCGCATCCGGGACCGGCACGGACGGCTGGCCGAGGAACACGTGGACGGGCGGGTGGTCCGGTACGCGTACGACGAGCTGAGCCGTCCGGTGACCCGGACGACGCCCAGTGGCGCGCGGGCGCACTGGACGTATGACGCGGCCGGCCACTGCACCGAACTGAACGCCTCGGGCCGGACACTGACCTTCGATCGGGACGCCGCGGGCCGTGAGCTGACCCGGCACATCGGGCAGAGCGCGGCCCTGCACCACACCTTCGACGCCGTGGGGCGGCTCACCACCCGGCACGTGACCGGCTCGGACCAGCGGACCCTGCAACGCCGCGGCTACACCTACCGCGCCGACGGCAACCTGCTGGAGATCGACGACGAGGCGACGGGCCCGCGGGCCTTCACCCTGGACGCCGCCTCCCGCGTCACCGGCGTCGACGCCGCCTCCTGGTCGGAGCGCTATGCCTACGACGAGGCGGGCAACCAGACGTCCGCCGACTGGCCGCGGGCCCACCCGGGCGCGGACGCCGTGGGCGAGCGCGCGTACTCCGGGACCCGGATCACCTGCGCGGGCCGGGTCCGCTACGAGCACGATGCCCAGGGGCGGGTGGTCCTGCGGCAGCAGACCCGGCTCTCGCGCAAGCCCGACACCTGGAGCTACACCTGGGACGCGGACGACCGGCTGACCGGGGTGACCACCCCGGACGGGACCCGCTGGCGGTACCGGTACGACGGGCTGGGCCGCCGCGTCGGCAAGCAGCGGCTCGGCGCGGCCGATGTTTCACGTGAAACCGGGACTGTTTCACGTGAAACCGACGACGTTTCACGTGAAACACCGTCGACCGCCGTCGAGTTGGAGGTCCTCGAGGAGACCCTCTTCACCTGGGACGGCACGACCCTGGTGGAGCAGACGACGCACGTACGGGACAGCCCGCACGAGGTCACGCTCAGCTGGACGCATGCCGGTCTGCACCCGCTCACCCAGGTGGAGTCCATCCGGCCCGCGGCCACCGGGGGATCCCGGACCGCCCAGGCGTCCCAGGCCTCCCAGGCCCCCCAAGAGGAGATCGACAGCCGGTTCTTCGCGATCGTCACCGACCTGGTCGGTACCCCGACGGAGATGATCGACGAGCAGGGCGCCATCGCCTGGCGCACCCGCTCGACCGTGTGGGGTGCGACGAGCTGGAACCGGGACGCGACGGCCTACACGCCCCTGCGCTTCCCGGGCCAGTACTACGACCCGGAGACCGGCCTCCACCACAATCACTTCCGGACCTACGACCCGGAGACGGCCCGCTATCTCACGTCCGACCCGCTGGGCCTGATGCCGTCCCCCAACCCGGTCGCGTACGTCACCAACCCTTTGGTGTGGGCCGACCCGCTGGGCCTGAGCGGCTGCCCGGCGGCGGGCAAGGAACAGCTGGCGCTGCCCAAGGCCGAGCGGGAACCCCCGAACATGTACGGGACGCCGATCACCTCACGGCTCGCACAGCCGGGTGAAGAGTTCAACATGGTGCTGTCCAAGGGCCAGCCGGCCACCAGCCCCGGCGGATTCGGTACGTTCGAGGGCGTACCCAACCAGCAGTTCGTACGGGACCAGCTGGCGATCCGCACGGACTGGAAGGACGACGTCTCGATGCTCCAGCGGTACCGCTTCCCGGACACCGGCGATCCCATCCGGATCCAGGAGAGCATCATCGGGCCCCAGACCGACCCCGCGCTGGGTCATCTGCCCGGCGGAGTCAGCCAGCTGGAAATCCTGAACTACGAAGACCGCGCCCGGCTGATCCCAGTCGGCCCTCCCGTGGAGATCCCCAAGTAATGACGCAGGAACCGGAGATGGCGGTCGCCTGGGCCGCCGGTGAGACCACGGTCCGCTGGAACGACGGCGACACCGCCGTCGAGAAGCACCACGCCAAGCCGCCGCAGTCCGTCATGACCTGGACGCACGACGGCGAGACGCTGGTGCTGGTGGTGGAGGCGCTGGACACCCGGCCCTTCACACCGAAGGACAACGCGGTCGTCTACCGCGCCGACGGCTCGGAGCTGCTCCGGCTGAGCCCTCCCGGGGACCTGCTGTCCGACCCGAACGCGGTGCTCGGGTTCTACACCGCCTTCCGCGACGCCGAGGGCCTGCCGCTCCTGGTCATCGCCACGCGCTCGGGTGACTTCCAGGGCCGTCTGGACCTGGAGGCGGGCGTGGTCCGGGGAGCCCGGACCTGGCGCTGACCCAGCGGCCGACATGCCGTGGGCCGGGACGACTTCGCGCAGTGCCGCGACTGCCCGGGCGAGCGGTCCTGGTGGCGTCCGGCGCACCTGCCCGACGGCACGCCGGCCGGGATGGCGATCCCCTCCCGGCCCCCCTGCCATCGCAACGTCGGCTACCTGGGCGTCGTACCGGAACAGCGGCCCCGGGCGTGCGTCGACGCGGTAGCGTGCCGCCGGAGAAGGGGGCCCGGGGTGTCGATCGCCGAGTTGCAGGTGTACTCCGTCGAAGAGGCGGACGTGTCCGGTGGTGTGTGCGTGGTGCGCTGCATAGGCGGTGTGGCGCGGGCCGGGCAGGTCTACGCGGCGGGGGAGTCGAGGCTCGTGCTGCGCCGGATCGAGCGCCACGGACGCACCGTGGGCTTCTTCGACGCGGGGCACGTGGCGAAGGTGCACCTGACGGGGGCCGTGGTCGCCCTGCTCACCCGGGGGCAGGTGCTGACGTCGGTGCCGCCCGACGGGCACGCGCTCGAAGAGCTGGAAGCCTGGCTGGCCACCGGTCCGCCGCTGGACGACGACCCCCGCCCGCTGGAGCTGCACGCGCTGGCCGTGGGCCGGGCCCGGGCGGACCGGCTGCCGGACGGGGTGCGGCTGCGCTGGGGGCGGGTGGCGGTGGCGGCGACCCGGCGCAAGGCCGCCTGGACGGGGGAGGACGCGCTGGTGGCCGCCGCCGAGGAGGCGGCCGTACGCGGCTATCTGATCCAGCAGTTCGGCCCCGGGCCCGGCGGTGACCCGGCGGCGCTCTGCCGGGATCTGCTGGCCCTGATCGACATGACCCCCGGCGCGGCGGCCCGCGAGGCCCTCTCCTGGCGCGACCTGCCGAAGGCCCGCATCCTGCACCTTCGCCGGATCAAGAACCTGCTGCCGTGGCTGGCCCTGGCCCGGCCGCACCTGGCGGCGGAGGACCCGCTGGGGGCGGCCGTGGACGCGTGGTCGGCGGTCCGGCCGCGGCTTCCCTGACGTGTGTTCGGGTCCCCCGGGGTTCACGAGGGTGCAGCACCGCACGAGGGTGACGGCGTCTGCGCTGGTCACGGCGGCGGGTGAGCCAGTTGCACGGCGTGTCCCCATGGGGGCCACCGGGGCTCAAGTTGCGCGACCCGAAGCGCTGTCAGTGAGTGGGTAGCGGCGGTACTTCCCGTGCCGTCATCGCATTCCGACAGGAGAGTACGTTGCGCCGCTTCACCCGATACACCGTTCCCGCTGTCCTCTGCGCGTCCCTGCTGACCGTGTCCTCCGGCGTCGCCGGGGCGGTCACCCTGACCTCGCACAAAGCCGTCGCCTCCGGCACGTACCAGGCCCCCACCCCGGCGGCGGAAGCCCTGCAGCAGCAGGTCGCGTCCCTCAGCGCAGTCGAGGGAGTGTTCAAGCCGGTCGCCGATCTCCTCGGTGCCGTGCTCAAGGCCCCCGGCGGCAAGATCCCGCAGGCCGACGCGGTCAAGCTGAAGACGGCGATCGAGGACGCCGTCGCCAAGCTGCCGAAGGCCGCGGCGAACGTCCCCCAGCCGCCGGCGGACCTCCCGAAGCCCCCGGCCGACACGCCCAAGGACACCCCGAAGACCCCGGTGGACGTGCCGAAGACCCCGGTCGACGTGCCGAAGACTCCGGTGGACGTCCCGAAGACGCCCGTGGACGTCCCGAAGACCCCGGTCGACGTGCCGAAGACTCCGGTGGACGTCCCGAAGACTCCGGTCGACGCGCCCAAGCTGCCGGTCGAGGCCCCGAAGGCGCCCGTTGAGGCGCCGAAGCTGCCCGTGGAGGCGCCCAAGCTCCCGGTGGAGGCGCCGAAGCTGCCCGTCGCGCCGCCGGTGGCCGCGCCCGCGAAGCCGGCGGCCTTCCGGGGGGCGAATGCCGGTCAGGTGGACCTGATCGCCACCGCCGTCGAGAACCTCAAGAAGGCCGTCGACGGCGTCCTGAAGGCCTCGGGCACCAACGCCACGAACAAGTCGACCGACGTCGTCACCTCCCTGGCCGCCCTCGTCTCGGCGGTCCTGACCGGCGGCCTGCCCGCCCAGGCTCCCGCGCAGCCCCTCGAGTAGCGGCACCGCGCCCGCCCGGTCCCGGATCCCCGGTGCCTTCCGCCGTGTCGCGGAACACCGGGGGCCGGCGGCCGACCGCCCGTGGGTACGCCCGCGGCGGGTGCTCCCCCCGTGCCCCGGTGCCACCGCGCGGCCCCCCTTGACGGTGGCGCCCGCCGGATGGACGCTCCGGGACCTCGCATCCGTACCGAGGCATCGGGGGGACCGGTATGCCGGAGCAGTCCGACCAGCACGATGACCACGACCGCACCACGGACCACGCGCGCCACCGCACCGAACGCGTCCAGCTCGCCGGGGAACTGCGGGCGGCGCTCGCCGCCGCCGGGGCCACCTGGTCCGTGAGCGAGCATCTCGCCGACGACGAGCCGGTGCCACGGCCCTCGCTGGGCCTGGAGCCGGGCGCGAACCTCACGACCGCCGCCGAGGCGGGCGGGGTGGACCTGCGGGCGCTCATCGGCCGCGAGAGCGCGAACCCCCACCTCACCCGGCGCCGCGCCGCGCACGGCCTGCTGCCCGAGACGGAGCCGCCGGTCGTCGGCGCCCGGCCCGCGGCCGTCGACTGGCGCAGCCGGTGGGGCTGGCCGTGGATCACCAAGGTCAAGGACCAGAACCCGTGCGGCTCCTGCTGGGCCTTCGGCGCGACCGGCCTCGTCGAGTCGATGGCGCGGATCGAGCACGCCGTGTGGGCCAAGCGCTCGGAGGGCGACGTCCACGACGGCCTGAAGTTCAGCTGCGGCCAGGGCAGCAACCCCGAGACCGCCCTGGACTGGATCAAGGTCAACGGCGGCATCTGCGACCCGGACTGCTATCCGTACACGACCCCGCCGCCGTCCGTGCCCGCCGACCGCCGCGACGCGTGGCGGGCGGACTACACGCCCAGTTGGGACCGGTCCGGGCGGACCACGCGCATCACCGACTACGTCCGCCTCGGCGACGTGGAACAGCAGAAGGTCTGGCTGGACACGGTCGGCCCGCTGACCGCCTGCTTCGACGTCTACGACGACTTCTTCGGGCTCGGCGCGGGCGTGTACCGGCGCACCAGCGACCACTTCGCGGGCGGCCACTGCGTGCTGATCGTCGGCTACGACGACGCCGCCGGGTGCTGGATCTTCAAGAACTCCTGGGGCACCGGCTACCACGTGGGCGGCTACGGGCGGATCGCGTACGGCGAGGTGAAGATCGACTACTGGGCCAAGTGCGGGCTGCGCGGCACCAACGCCGACCCGTGGACCAAGCGCCGCCTGCACACGGGGAACATCTTCGAGAGCGGGAACGGCCGCGCGCACCGCAATTTCGAGATGCTCGCGACGACCGGCGGCGGCCGGATCCAGCACTGGTGGCGCGAGGGGGACGCGCCCTTCCCGTGGGCCCGCGCCGCGGCCTTCGGCAGTGACGCGTCCGGGCTGCCGGCCTTCACGAGCACGACGTACAACCGGAATCTGGAGTCGGTGCACGTCACCACCGGTGGGCGGCTGCACCACTGGTTCTACGACCAGTCCGGCGGCACCTGGCGCGACGCGGGCCTCTTCGGTCCGTCCGACGCGGCGTCCGGCACCACCCCGGGGTTCATCCAGAGCGACTACGGGAAGCCCGGCAACTTCGAGGTGGTCCTGCGGACCGCCGACGGACGGCTCAACCACTGGTGGCGGATCAACGGTTCGCCCTGGACCTGGAACGACGGGGGCCGCTTCGGCTCGGGCATAGCCCACTACGGGCCCGCGCTGGTGCAGACCCGCGGCCGCCACCTCGACCTGGTCGCCACCCGCACGGACGGGCGCATGCAGCTGTGGTGGCGCGACGATCCGAACGGCTTCGTGTGGCGCGCGGGCGAGCTGTTCGGCACCGGGATCACCTCCGCGCCCTGCCTGATCGAGGGCCAGTACGGGGCCACCGACGAGGACACGGCCGGGAACTACGAGCTGTGCGTGGCGGCGGGCGGCCGGGTCGAGCACTGGTGGCGGGGCAACACGGCGGGGGCGGCCTGGGTCCGCAGCGCGGTCTTCGGCCACGACGCGCTCGCGGTCACCGGGATGCTGCAGGGCAGCTTCGGGTTCAATCTGGAGGTCATCGTCCTGCGCACCGACCGGCAGCTCCAGCACTACTGGCGCGATGGCGCGGGATGGCACGAGGGGCCGGTGATCGGTCCCGCCTGAGGGGTGCGGCGATGTGAGCGGAGGGGCCGGTGGAGGTACGGACGGTGGCCCTCCGGGCCGGTGAGGCGTACACGGTGCGGCTCGCGGGGCGGGGGGCGCGGGGGTACGTGTGGACCTGGCGGGTGAGTGGTGACGCGGACGCGGTGGAGGTGGACGAGGGGGTGGCCGCGCCGGGTCCCGGCCCGGCGGCCGTGGTGCCGGGGGGTGTGGTGGAGCGGACGTACGTCGTGCGCGGGCGGCGGGTCGGGGGGCGGGCCCGGGTCCGCTTCGCCCAGGTCCGGCCGCCGTACCCCGAGGAGGCCCCGTACGACGAGTTCGTCCTGGAGGTCGAAGTCACCGCCCCGTAGCCGATTCGGCCTCCCGGCGGGCTGAGATGGCTGGGCCTGTGGGCGCGTGCCGCGCGGTGCCTCCGGCGGGCCCTCAATCGCCGGGCCGACTGAAATGGCTGAGGTGGCTGGGGGCGGGTCCATATGGTGGACCGGGTGGGGGGTTGTACCTGTGTTGTATCTATGCTGTGCGCATGTCATCCGTCACCCTCGCGCCCACGGCCGCCGAACGCGTCTACCAGCACGTCAAGAACGGCGTGCTCGAGCGCCGCTACGAAGGCGGGACGCTTCTCACCGAGGGGGAGCTCGCCGACGCGGTCGGGGTGTCGCGCACGCCCGTGCGCGAGGCGCTGCTGCGGCTGGAGACGGAGGGACTGATCAAGCTCTACCCGAAGAAGGGCGCGCTGGTCCTGGCCGTCTCCGCGCAGGAGATCGCGGACGTCGTCGAGACCCGGCTGCTGGTCGAGGAGTTCACCGTCCGGCGGGCCGTCCCGGCGCCCCCGGCCCTGCTGGAGCGCCTCGAGGACCTGATCGAGGAGCAGCGCCGGCACGCCGGCACCGGCGACCTCGCCGCGCTGATCGCCGCCGACCGCTGCTTCCACGCCGAGATCGTCCGCAGCGCCGGCAACCAGATCCTGTCCCGGCTCTACGACCAGCTGCGCGACCGGCAGCTGCGCATGGGCGTCGCGCTGCTGCACGCGCACCCCGAACGGATCGCGAAGACCCTCGCCGAACACACCGAGATCCTCGACGCGCTGCGCGCGGGGGACGCCGAGAGCGCGGCCGCGGCGGTACGCGGCCACGTCGGGCGGGTCGCGGCCCTGGTCCGGGGTGACGCGCGATGAGCGCTCCGGACCCGGCCCAGCAGCCGGCCCCGCCGCAGCTTCCGCACGTACCGAAGGACCCGCCGGGCGGCCGCCGTGCCGTCTTCGTCTGGTCCATCGGCGTCGCCGTCTACTTCGTCGCCGTCATCTTCCGCACCAGCCTCGGCGTCGCCGGTCTGGACGCCGCCGACCGTTTCCACGTGAACGCCTCGGCGCTGTCCACCTTCTCGCTGCTCCAGCTGCTCGTGTACGCGGGCATGCAGATACCCGTCGGCCTGCTGGTGGACCGGCTCGGCACGAAGAAGGTGCTCACGCTCGGCGCGGTCCTCTTCACCGCCGGACAGATCGGCTTCGCGCTCTCCCCGTCCTACGGGACGGCGCTCGCCGCGCGCGCCCTGCTGGGCTGCGGCGATGCGATGACCTTCATCTCCGTACTGCGGCTGGGCACCCGCTGGTTCCCCGCGCGGCGGGCGCCGCTGATGGCGCAGCTCGCCGGGCTGGTGGGCATGGCGGGCAACCTCGTCTCCACGCTGGTGCTGGCGCCCGTACTGCACGGGGTGGGCTGGGTCCCGGCCTTCGCGGGCAGCGCGGTGGCGGGGCTGGTGGTGCTGGTTCCGCTGGTGCTGTTCCTGCGCGACCACCCCGAGGGGCACGCGCCGCCGCCGGTGGTGCGGGGCGAGGGGGGCTACGTACGCCGCCAGATCGCGGAGTCCTGGCGTGAGCCGGGGACGCGGCTCGGGCTGTGGGTGCACTTCACGACGCAGTTCCCGGCGATGGTGTTCCTGCTGCTGTGGGGGATGCCGTTCCTGATCGAGGCGCAGGGGCTGTCGCGGAGCGGTGCGGGTGGGCTGCTGACGCTGATCGTGGTCGCGAACATGGGGTTCGGGCTGCTGTACGGGCAGCTGGTGGGGCGTCGGCAGTCCGCGCGGATTCCGCTGGCGCTCGGCACGGTGGGGGTGACGGCGCTGCTGTGGGGGGCGGTGCTGGTGTATCCGGGGGAGCGGGCGCCGATGTGGCTGCTGGTGGCGTTGTGCGTGGTGCTGGGGACGTGTGGGCCGGCGTCGATGATCGGGTTCGACTTCGCGCGGCCGGCGAATCCGGCCGCGCGGCAGGGGACGGCCTCCGGGATCACCAACATGGGGGGTTTCATCGCGTCGATGACGACCTTGTTGGTGGTGGGGGTGCTGCTGGATGTGACCGGGGAGGATTTCCGGATCGCGTTCTCGTCCGTGTTCGTGCTGGAGGTTGTGGGGGTTTCGCAGATTCTGCGGTTGCGGGGGCGGGCGTTGGGGCGGGAGCGGGAGCGGGGGCTTGGGGTCGGGGTGGCGGCCGCCGGCTCCGGCCTGGCCGCCGGCTCCGCCCCGGTCCCGGCTCCGGCTTCGGCTTCGGCTCCGGCTTCGGCTTCGGCGGAGGTCTGACGGGCGTTCCGCCGGCGAGGCCGAGTTCGCCCGGGTCCCGTAGCCGCCCCCGCTACGGGGTTACCGCGAAGTGGGACAGGATCGCTTCCGCCAGGTCCGGGTCGCCTTCCACCTTGACGCGGTCCGCCAAGGGCCGCCAGCGGCCGCGGCCCGCGGCCAGGCGGACGTACGTTTCCCAGTCCATCGTCAGGGTCACCGCCGGGCCCAGCGACGGGGCGCTGTCGATCGTGCCGCGGCCTTCGGCGTCCATCCGGACCGTCCGCATGAATTCCAGGGCCCCGTGCACATCCAGGACGACCGCCGACCCGGCCGGGGCGCCCGCGCCCTTCGCGACGACCTTCGGCAGGCCCGCCAGCAGCAGGTCCCGGGCCACCACCGCGCCGGGCGAGTCCCAGTTGCCCGGTACGCCGAGCGCGGCCCGCAGGTCCTGTTCGTGGATCCACACGTCGAAGGCCCGCAGCCGCAGCGCCAGCTCCAGCGTCGTCTGCTCGCCCAGCGGTCCGCGCACCAGCGTGGTGGCCGGATCCCGCTTCTCGTTGCGCAGCTGCCGCATCCGGCGGATGACGGTGTACTCCAGCTCCGAGGTCATCTCGGGGGCGGTGTGGTGGCGCCGTATGTCCACCTGCACCTCCATGTACCGGGTGAACTCATCCACCACGTGGCGCAGGTCGCGCGGCAGCGTGTGGATCGGGCGCGGGTCGCCGAGCTGCTCACATTCGATGCCGATGATGTGTGACACGACGTCACGGACCGACCAGCCGGGGCACGGGGTCGCCCGGTTCCACTCGGCCTCCGCCAACGGAAGGACCAGCTCGGATATCGCCTCGATGGAGTGGGTCCACGCATCGACATAGGGCTGAAGGCTGGGATGGACGGTCAACGGGACCCCTCGCGTGCTGTTCAGTGGCGCGTTGTGGACTGGTTGGCGACGGCGTTCTCAAAGTTACGCTGCCTGTGAGCACCCCGGCAGTGCTTTCGTGTGACGATCGTAGGCCCCGAGTTGACGGCTTGAATGCCAGAACGGTGGTAGTGTGCGCGCCTCCCTGATCCAAATCGCGGTGAACGAGGGCGAGTCGGTGGTTTCCCGACGCGCCCGAGTGGCGGACCTCGTCCGTGAACAGAGCGGCTCCGACCTGGTGGTGCTGCCGGAGCTGTGGGGCGTGGGCGCCTTCTCGTACGAGCAGTTCGAGACGGAGGCCGAGCCGCTGGACGGCCCCACCTACGAGGTGATGTCGAAGGCGGCGCGCGACGCCGGGGTCTGGCTGCACGCGGGCTCGGTCGTGGAACGCGCCGGTGACGGCTCCCTCTACAACACCACCCTCGTGCTGTCCCCCGAGGGCGAGCTGGCGGCCACCTACCGCAAGATCCACCGCTTCGGTTTCGACCAGGGCGAGGCCGTGCTGATGGCGGCGGGCGGCTCCCTGACCACCGTCACCCTGCCGCAGACCGTGCTCGGCATCGCCACCTGCTACGACCTGCGCTTCCCGGAGCTCTTCCGCGGCCTGGTCGACGCGGGCGCGCAGACCCTGGTGGTCGCCGCGGGCTGGCCCGCCCGCCGCCGCGCGCACTGGACCCTGCTGAACCGGGCGCGCGCCGTCGAGGACCAGGCGTACGTCCTCGCCTGCTGCACCGCCGGGACGCACGCCGGGGTCGAGCAGGCGGGACACAGCCTGGTGGTGGACCCGTGGGGCGAGGTGATCGCCGAGGCGGGCCCGGGCGAGCAGGTGCTGACCGTGGACATCGACCCGGCGAAGGTCGCGGAGACCCGGGAGCAGTTCCCGGCGCTCAAGGACCGGATGCTCGGCATCCGGCCCCCGGCCCAGGGCTCCTGGGCCACGGCGTAGCCGCCGCCCGGTGGGTGAGCGCCGGCCGCGCCCCGGCCCTCACCCGCCCCGGCCCTGACCCGCCCCGGCCCTCGCCCGCCTCGCTCCGCGCCCGCGGCCCTCACCCGTCCCGCTCACGCTCACGCTCCTCGTTCCGTTCCTCGTCCCGCTCCTCGCGCTCCTTCTCCGCCATCCGGATCACGCACACCGCCACCGCCAGCAGCAGCGCCGCGTCCACCTCCTCCCGGATGACGTCCACGGCGTACGTCTCGCGGATCCGGTACCACTGGCGCGAGATCAGCGACAGCAGCTCGCCCTCGTACTCGACCTTGAACTCGCGGTCCAGGATCCGCCCGCTGACGTCCAGCTCGGTCCCCTCCGACAGCGTCACGCGGTAGTGGTTGCGCAGCAGCGAGAACCGCTTCTTGCGGATGACGGCGAGCTTCTGCCCGTCCCGTTCGAGGGTCATCGCGTCGCGGAAGCTGAACATCTTCTCCCGCAGCGTGATCAGGATCCGGCCGTCCGGGTCCTTGAGCTCCAGGGTGTCGCGGACGCGCAGCGCCTTGCCGTCGACCAGGAAGGCGTGCCGACCCGCCTCGTCCTCGACCCAGTAGTCGTCGCCGATGCCCAGCACTTTGTCCCGAACCAGGTATTTCATACCGTCATCGCTGCCCGCGATAGGTTGCCGCCATGCCTCTGCTCTATGTGACCGACCTGGCGTACCCGGCGCGCGGCCGCCGCTACGGCGACGAGGACGTCTTCCTCACCTCGCGGCTGCGGGAGGACTTCACCCTGGCGCTGTGCCACCCGCTCGACGCGCAGGCCCTGATGCCCGCCTTCGACGCCGTGATCGTCCGCAACAGCGGGCCCGTCCTGCACCACCAGGAGGCTTACGACGCCTTCCGCGCCCGGGCCCTCGCCACCGGCACCCGGGTCTACAACCCGCTCACCGGCCGCGCCGACATGGCGGGCAAGCAGTACCTCCTGGACCTCACCCGGGCCGATTATCCGGTGATACCCACGGTCGACGACCCGGCCGACCTGCACCTCCTGCCGCAGGTGGCCGAGTACGCCGTCAAACCCCGCCAGGGCGCCGACTCGATCGGCCTGGCCTTCACCGCCGACCCGGCCGCGTACCTGGCGCGCGAGGGGGCGGCCCCGGGGGCGCTGCTGGTCCAGCCGCGGATCGACTTCGCGTACGAGGTGTCGTTCTATTTCGTCGACGACGCCTTCCAGTACGCCCTGTACGCGCCCGACCCGGCCCGCCGCTGGGAACTGGAGCCGTACGAGCCCACCCCCGCCGACCTGGACTTCGCCCGCGCCTTCATCGGCTGGAACACCCTCTCCCACGGCATCCAGCGGGTCGACGCCTGCCGCGCCCCGTCGGGCGCACTCCTCCTGGTCGAGCTGGAGGACCTCAACCCGTACCTCTCCCTCGACCTGCTCCCGGAGCCCGTCCGTGACGCCTTCGTGACGGCCCTGAAGGCCTCGCTCCGGTCCTTCCTGGGCTGATGGCACCTACCTGCGAGGACGTATCGGCATCCTCGATTTCTGGATTTCCTGAACCAATGTGAGCACTCTCGCTAGCGTGGGGAAGGTGCACCAACACACAACTGCTGACCTGTACTTGCGCCTGTCCCTGGATCGGGACGGCAAGACGGCGATCGACCGCCAGGAAGCCGACTGCCGCGCATGGGCGGAGCGCAACGGACTGACCGTCCGCAAGATCCACATCGACCGTGGACGTTCCGGTTACAAGAACGTCAGCCGCAAGGGGTTCGATGCAGCGATCACAGCAGCCACGGCCGGCGTCGTGGGCATTCTGATCGTCTGGAAGCTCGACCGCCTGTCCCGCAAGGGCATCGGCGAGGTCGGCAAGGCGCTGGACGACATAGGCCGGGTCGGCGGACGGCTGGTTTCCGTCATGGACGGCCTCGACACGAAGAACGACAGCGCCCGCGTCACCATCGCGATGCTGGCGGAACTGGCGCGCAACGAGTCCCGCAACCTTGGGGTGCGCGTCGGCAACGCCAAGCGGTACCTACGGCAGCGGGGCCAGTGGATCGGCGGACAGCCGCCTTACGGGCTGCTGGTGGACCCGGAGGCGAAGAAGCTCGTCCACGACCCCGAGACCGCCGTTTACGCCCGCCTGATCGCCGACGAAGCGCTGTCCGGGAGGGCGCTCGTCCACATCGCCCGGCTGCTGAACGAGCACGGGGTGGAGTCCGCCCGCGGAGGCGAGTGGAACTCGTCCAGCGTCATGC
Organism: Streptomyces sp. NPDC002138; assembly: GCF_040296485.1. Taxonomy (NCBI): domain Bacteria; kingdom Bacillati; phylum Actinomycetota; class Actinomycetes; order Kitasatosporales; family Streptomycetaceae; genus Streptomyces; species Streptomyces sp. NPDC002138. The sequence goes on from NZ_JBEOXE010000034.1 coordinate 32,786, forward strand.
AACTCCTTCGTTCACCGGCCTTCGCCGGTCTCATGCCGCAGACCGAGTACGAGGAGCAGCCGGACGGGACACGCAAGTACATGAACCGGGTCTCTCCCTACCGAGACCCGGAGACGCTGGAGACCGTGAGCATCGGTGAGGGGATCATCACGGTCGGGGAGCGCGAACTCATCCTCCGCCAGCTTGAAGCGCGCACGTTCCCTTTGGCGGGTAAGCGGCACGGCCACAAGCAAGGGAAGTCCTTGCTCACCGGCATAGCGCGTTGTGGGCTCTGTGGGGCACGGATGAGTAAGGCCGGCACGTCGTACCAGTGCTCCAGCCACCGGATGGGGCGAGGATGCTCCGGCGTCTCGGCTCGGGTGGAGAGCATCGACGACTACGTGACCCGGGCGTTCCTCTCGCGCCTGCCTTCCCTGGAGCCTCAGGACCCGCTGCTCGCCGTGATCGCCGATCGCTGGGTACAGAGGGAGGAACCCGAGGTTTTCGCGAAGCGGGACGCGATCGAGGCGGAGATCGCGGACGAGGGGGCCCGTCTGGCGGACCTGGAGGAGGCCAGGTACGTCCGTGGCGAGTTCACCGGCGCAGACGCGATCGACCGGTACAACCGGCTCGCCGGACGCCTTCGTACCCGGATCGAGGGGCTGCGCGCGGACCTACTGCGGATGCCGACCCCTTCCGTGGACATCTCTCCTCTCCTGGATGCGGGCCTGCTACGTGAGGCTTGGGAAGCCGACGATGCGGCCGGAAGGCGTGAACGTCTTGGCCTCGCAATCGATCGAGTGGAGGTTCGGCGAGGCAGGGTGGGCGTGAGGTTCGATGGCGACGAGCGCTGCCGGATCGTCTGGGCGACGAGAAGCGGTGCTGAGGAGGAGTCAGCGGGTGACGAAGTGACGGAATGACGGTCGAAGTTCATTACCTCCCTAAGAGATGTTCTGAGTCTCTATGGATGGAATAGAACCAAACGTCATTCGGTCACTTCGTCACTGGGGCGGCCCGAGCGTCGGCGCGAAGTTGCGCTGTGGTCACCATCCCGACCCCGGCCCCAGCTCGGAAGGCGCACACCGCCGTCCGCTGATGACATCCGGGCGTGGTGCCAGGCGTGTGGCGCGGGAGGTCGCCGTGGTGGAGCGGATCCCATGGCTGCGCGGGGCAACGGCGTCGTACGGTTGTGATCCGGTGTTCATGGGTCAATGGCAAGCTTGAAACATGAACGAAGCTGCCCCGGCGCCCACCCCCGCGCCCGCGCCCCGCCGTGCCCGTGTCCGTGCCCCCGAGCTGATCGGCAAGGGTGGCTGGATCAATACCGGCGGGAAGGACCTGAAGCTCGCCGACTTCCGAGGTCGCACATTGATCTTGGATTTTTGGACCTTCTGCTGCATCAACTGCCTGCACGTCCTGGACGAGCTGCGCGAGCTGGAGGAGAAGCACCGGGACACCGTCGTGATCATCGGCGTGCACTCGCCGAAGTTCGTGCACGAGGCCGAGCACCAGGCCGTCGTCGACGCCGTCGAGCGTTACGGGGTGCACCACCCCGTCCTCGACGATCCCGAGCTGGCCACCTGGAAGCAGTACGCCGTCCGCGCCTGGCCCACGCTCGTCGTGATCGACCCCGAGGGGTACATCGTCGGGCAGCACGCGGGCGAGGGCCACGCGCACGCCATCGCGCGCCTCGTCGAGGAGCTGGAGGCGGAGCACGCGGAGAAGGGGACGCTGCGGCGCGGGGACGGGCCGTACGTGGCTCCGGAGCCGGTCGCCACCGACCTGCGCTTCCCGGGCAAGGCGCTCGTGCTGCCCTCAGGGAACGTCCTGGTGTCCGACTCGACCCGGCACCAGCTGGTGGAGCTGGCCGCCGACGGCGAGAGCGTCGTGCGCCGGATCGGCAGCGGCGAGCGCGGCTTCGGGCCGGACGCCTTCAGCGAGCCGCAGGGCCTCGCGCTGCTGCCCGACGGCCGGGTCGTGGTAGCGGACACCGTCAACCACGCGCTGCGCGTCCTCGACCCGGCCACGGGGGCCGTGGAGACCGTCGCCGGTACGGGCCGCCAGTGGTGGCAGGGCTCGCCGACCGCCGGGCCCGCGCGCGAGGTGGACCTGTCCTCGCCGTGGGACGTGGCCTGGTGGCGGGGGCGGGTGTGGATCGCCATGGCCGGTGTGCACCAGCTGTGGACCTGGGACCCGGAGACCGACACCGTCGGGGTGGCGGCCGGCACCACCAACGAGGGGCTGGTCGACGGGCCCGCCGCCGAGGCCTGGTTCGCGCAGCCCTCGGGGCTCGCGGCGGCCGGGGAGCGGCTGTGGATCGCCGACTCCGAGACGAGTGCGCTGCGGTACGTGGAGCCCGCGGCGGACGGGGCGGGGTATCTGATCAAGACCGCGGTCGGCAGTGGGCTGTTCGACTTCGGGCACCGGGACGGGGCGGCGGAGCAGGCCCTGCTCCAGCACCCGCTCGGGGTCACCGCCCTGCCGGACGGCTCGGTGGCGGTCTGCGACACCTACAACCACGCCCTGCGCCGCTACGACCCCGCGAGCGGGGAGGTCAGCACCCTGGCCACCGATCTGCGGGAGCCCAGCGACGCCGTGCTGGTCGGGGAGGACATCCTGGTCGTGGAGTCCGCGCGGCACCGGCTGACCCGGCTGCGGCTGCCGGAGGAGGCCGTCCGCGTCGAGTCGGTCGCGCACCGGACGCGGCGGGCGGCCACCGAGGTCGCGCCGGGCACGCTCCGGCTGGACGTGGTCTTCCAGGCCCCGGCCGGGCAGAAGCTGGACGACCGCTACGGGCCCTCCACCCGGCTCCAGGTCTCCTCCACCCCGCCGGAGCTGCTGGCGGAGGGGGCGGGGCAGGGTACGGACCTGTTCCGGGAGCTGGTCCTGGCCGACGGGGTCGCCGAGGGCGTGCTGCACGTGTCTGCGATGGCGGCGTCCTGTGACGACGATCCGGCGAACGAGTACCCCGCCTGCCACATGCACCAGCAGGACTGGGGCGTGCCGGTCCGGGTCACCCCGGGCGGCGCCACCCGCCTCCCCCTGGTCCTGGCGGGCCTGGACGCCTGACCCGCTGCGCCTCGCCGGGGGGCGTCCTCCAGGCGGGCCACATCCAGCCTCGCCGGGGGGCGTCCTCCGGGCGGGCCACATCCAGCCTCGCCGGCGGTCGCGCTCCGGGCGGGCCATTCTCAGCCTCGCCGGCGTTTGAGGCGCCCCCGGAGGGGACGGATGTGGGTCCGGACCGGTAGGCGCCTGCGGCTGGCTCTGCCCTCCGGGGGCGCCTCAAACGCCGGCGAGGCTGAATCGCGCCCCCGGCGAGGCTGAATCGGCCTCGCGCCCCCGGCCAGGCCGGATTGGCTAGCCCTCCAGGAAGGAGACCAGGGCGTTGGCCAGGAGGTAGGGGTCGTCGGCGCCGCACAGTTCGCGCGCGCTGTGCATCGAGAGGATCGCGACACCGATGTCGACGGTCTGGATGCCGTGCCGCGCGGCCGTGATCGGCCCGATCGTCGTCCCGCACGGCATCGAGTTGTTCGACACGAAGCTCTGCCACGGCACGCCCGCCCGCTCACACGCCGCCGCGAACACCGCCCGCCCGCTGCCGTCCGTCGCGTACCGCTGGTTGACGTTGACCTTGAGGATCGGGCCGCCGTTGGCGCGCGGGTGGTGCGTCGGGTCGTGCCGCTCGCCGTAGTTGGGGTGCACCGCGTGCCCCGTGTCCGAGGACAGGCAGATGGTGCCCGCGAAGGCACGGGCGCGGTCCTCGTAGCTGCCGCCGCGGGAGAAGACTGAACGTTCCAGCACGTTGCCCAGCAGCGGCCCGTCCGCGCCCGTGTCCGACTGCGAGCCGTTCTCCTCGTGGTCGAAGGCGGCCAGCACCGGGATGTGGTCCAGCTGCCCGGAGGCGGATACGGCGGCCAGGGCGGCGATGCCCGCGTGCACCGACAGCAGGTTGTCCATGCGCGGACCGGCCAGCAGCTCGCGGTCGCGGCCCAGGTAGGCCGGCGGCTCGATCGAGTGGACCATCAGGTCCCAGCCGGCCACCGAGCCCTGCGGCAGGCCCTCTTCCTCCTCGAGGAACGCGATCAGATCGCCCTCGTGCGCCTCGCCCAGGCCCCAGATCGGCTGCATGTGCCGCTGCTTGTCCAGCTTGAGGCCGTCGCTGTTGACCGACCGGTCCAGGTGGACGGCGAGTTGGGGCACCCGCAGCAGCGCCCGGTCGATGTTGACCAGCCGCTCGGTGCCGTCGCGCAGGGTGAGCCGTCCGGCCAGGCCCAGGTCACGGTCGAGCCAGGTGTTGAGCAGGGTGCCGCCGTAGACCTCGACGGCGATCTGCCGCCAGCCCTGTGAGCCGGTGTCAGGCAGCGGCTTGACGCGGAGGTTGGGGGAGTCGGTGTGCGCGCCGACGATCCGGTACGGCGTGTGCGCGGCCGCGCCCTCGGGGACGTACCAGGCGATGAGCGCGCCGCCGCGGAGTACGAACTTGCCCCCCGCGCTCGAGTCCCAGGCGTCCGTTTCCGACAGCTGCCTGAAGCCGGCCTTTTCCAGCCGCTCGCCCGCGTTGGCGACGGCGTGGTACGGCGAGGGGCTCGCCGCCAGGTAGGTCATCAGATCGTCGGTGTGGCCGCGGTCGAAGCGGGCGGGAGAGCTCATGTGGTTCACCTTAACGACGGTCGTGTTCGTCATGGCCGGGCTGTGGCGGATAGCCGACGGACAGCCGGAGAACGAGGGCGCGGTGCTGTGAACTGCGATCCCGGTCGGCTCAGCCCGGCGGACGCTCGAAGCGGCGCTGCAGCTGCCTGCGCTCGCCCCGGCGGATGCGCGGGAGCATCTCCGGGGTCTGCGCGGAGCGCTGCGCGCGCCTCTTGCGTCCGGCGCAGAAGATACAGGCCTCGCCGGGCGGAGCGTCGGGATCCATCGGCGCGCCGGGATGTTCGGAGCATCCCGAGGCGTTGCGCGGGCGGGAGAGTTCGCGGGCCACGATGAAGGCCCGGTGCAGGTCGTCGGCGATCCGGACGAATTCCTCGGCCGGGGATCCGATCGTCAAGTGGAAGCGCGATTCGTCGAGCGTACGGAGGTACCGGCGGAGCCTGTCCAGCGTGTACGGCGGCTCCGGCACGGGGTAGCCGAGCCGGCGCTGCTCGCCCGCGGGAGCCGGCGCGGGCGCCCCGCCCCGGCCGCGCAGGCCCATCCGGCGCCGGTCGTTGCAGAGCAGGCAGCGGCCCCAGCCTTCGGGGGCCTCCGGGTCCAGCGCGCCGTTGGGGTGTTCGGGGCAGCCGGTGTAGCTCTTGGAGGGAGCCAGCGCCGAGGCGGTCTGGAAGGCGGTGTAGAGGGCGTCGGCGATGCCGTCGTACTCGGCGGGGTGCGCGCCCTCGTAGAGGTCCTGGACGCGGTCTCCGACGGTGCCCAGCTTCGCCTGCAGCTCCTTGAGGGCGTACGGCCGCCCGGTCGGGACGGAGTACCCCCTGCTGTGCTGCTCCTGTGCGCTCATGCCTACGAGCGTCCCACGAACCGCCGACAACCGGTGCACGCGGTCGGCCGGACCCCCGCTGAGCAGGAGTCCGGCCGGCGCGCGTACACCGCGTACGTCTGTGGTGCCCTGGGGGCGGTGTCCTAGAAGGCGGCCTCGTCGAGGTCCATCAGGCTGTTGTCGACGGCCTCGGCGAGCTGGCGCTGGACCGCGACGCCCGGCAGGACCTGACCGGCGAAGAACTTCGCCGCGGCGATCTTGCCCTGGTAGAAGGCGACGTCCTTGGCGGAGGCGGTCGGGAGCTTCTCGGCGGCCACGGCCGCGCCCTTGAGCAGCAGGTATCCGACGATCACGTCGCCGGAGGCCATCAGCAGGCGGGTGGTGTTCTGGCCCACCTTGTAGATGTTGCGGACGTCCTCGCCGGTGGCGGTGAGGTCCGTGACCATCTGGCCGACGATCGCTTCGAGGTCCACGGCGGCCTTGGCCAGCGCGTCGCGGGCGCCCGCCAGCTCTTCGCCGCCGACGGCCTCGGCGAGGAACTTCTTGATCGTCTCGGTCAGGACGTTCAGCGAGGCGCCCTGGTCGCGGACGATCTTGCGGAAGAAGAAGTCCTGGCCCTGGATCGCCGTGGTGCCCTCGTAGAGGGTGTCGATCTTGGCGTCGCGGATGTACTGCTCGATCGGGTACTCCTGCAGGTAGCCGGAGCCACCGAAGGTCTGCAGGGACTGGGCGAGCTGCTCGTAGGACTTCTCCGAGCCGTAGCCCTTCACGACCGGCAGGAGCAGGTCGTTCAGGCCGATGAGGGAGGAGGCGTCCTCGCCCGCGGCCTGCTTGACCTGGATCTCGTCCTGGACGGAGGCGGTGTACAGGACCAGGGCGCGCATGCCCTCGGCGTACGCCTTCTGCGTCATGAGCGAGCGGCGGACGTCGGGGTGGTGCGTGATGGTGACCTTGGGCGCGGTCTTGTCCATGAAGTTGGCCAGGTCCGGACCCTGCACGCGCTCCTTGGCGTACTCCAGGGCGTTCAGGTAGCCGGTGGAGAGCGTGGCGATGGCCTTCGTGCCGACCATCATCCGGGCGAACTCGATGATCATGAACATCTGGCGGATGCCGTCGTGCTTGTCACCGATCAGCCAGCCCTTGGCGGGGTGCTGGTCGCCGAAGGTCATCTCGCACGTGTTGGAGGCCTTGAGGCCCATCTTGTGCTCGACGTTCGTCGCGTAGACGCCGTTGCGCTCGCCCAGCTCGCCGGTCTCCCAGTCGAAGTGGAACTTCGGGACCAGGAAGAGCGACAGGCCCTTGGTGCCCGGGCCGTGGCCCTCGGGGCGCGCGAGGACGTAGTGGAGGATGTTCTCCTCCATGTCGTGCTCGCCCGAGGTGATGAAGCGCTTGACGCCCTCGATGTGCCAGGAGCCGTCCGCCTGCTCGATCGCCTTGGTGCGGCCGGCGCCGACGTCCGAACCCGCGTCGGGCTCGGTGAGGACCATGGTGGAGCCCCAGCGCTTCTCGACCGCGATCTGGGCGACCTTCTTCTGCGCCTCGTTGCCCTCCTCGTGGAGGATGCCGGCGAACGCCGGGCCGGAGGAGTACATCCAGACGGCCGGGTTCGAGCCGAGCAGCAGCTCCGCGTAACCCCAGATGAGCGAGCGCGGGGAGGTGGTGCCGCCGATCTCCTCGGGCAGGCCCAGACGCCAGTACTCGGAGTCCATGAAGGCGTCGTAGCTCTTCTTGAAGGACGCCGGGACGGGCGCGGTGTTGGTCGCCGGGTCGAAGACCGGCGGGTTGCGGTCGGCGTCGGTGAAGGACTCCGCCAGCTCGTTCTCGGCGAGGCGGGTCAGCTCGGACAGGACGCTCTTCGCGGTCTCGGTGTCCATCTCCCCGAACGGGCCGGTGCCGTACAGCTTGTCGCGGCCGAGCACCTCGAACAGGTTGAACTCGATGTCGCGCAGATTCGACTTGTAGTGCCCCATGGCTACGGCTCCGTCTTAAGGATCGGGGAGAGAAGGTTCCTCGTACTTACCAATCGGTAATGTCATGATGCTACCCGCGGGTAATAAGAATCAACCCTTGCTCGACGACTGTGACCAGCATCAAGCCAGAAACGCTGGAGAGCCGCTCAAGAGGGGCCGGGCGTGCAGCTCACCGCCTTCTGCGCGGCGGGGAGGTACGCCTTGATGAAGGCGGCCAGGGCCTCGCGGCGCTTGGCGACGTCGGAGGTCTTGATCGGCGGGAAGGCCTCGACGACGAAGGTGCTCGGCTTGCCCTGGTAGGTGCACCGGGCGGCGGCGATGACCATCGCGTCCGACACCCACCCCTGATCGCCTGCGTCGATCTTCTGCGGATTGCCCGCGCGGTGCAGCTGATCGCCTTGCTCCTTCATCAGGTCCAGACCCGGCTCGGTCACATCGCCCCTGATGGTCAGGCCGCCCTGCTTGTCCACGGTGACCTCGCAGCGCGGGGCGGCGGGCCGGGACGCGTACGGCGTCTGCTCCAGCTTCTTGCCGGGCGGCAGCAGCGGTTCGAGCAGGGCGGGCTTGACCGGTACGCCGCAGACGTCGCCCGGCACGGCGTAGTCCCGGCCCTGGGCACACCCGGCCGCGCCGATGAGCAGTGCGGCGGCGACCACGGCGCCGGACCGGCGCCTCACTTGGCACCTGCCAGGCCCTTGGCGCGGTCGTTCCCGGTGAGTGCGGCGGAGTTGATCTCCTGCTCCAGGGTGCGCGGCGTGTACGTGTTTCCGGGGTTGGCCTTGGCCCATTCCTCGGAGAGCGACTTCAGCTGGTTCTCGCGGTGCAGGAACGTCTCGCGGTTCTGGTCCTGGATCCCCGCGTCGATGCGGGCCTGCTCGTCCAGCTGCCATTGGTAGGCCAGCGCGTCGACACCGCGCTGCGCGACGTCTCCCACGACGGGAATGAAGTTCGCCGCTGCGCCGAAGCCGTGGTACAGCCACTTCGCGTTCCAGGAGGGGTCTTCCTTGTCCGTCTTGAGCGCCTGGTAGCGGGCTTCCTCCAGAAAGCCGATCGTCCGGCCCCCATCCTGCAGGGTCTCGTTGGGGTCCTTGGGGTGGTCCGCGTAGATGTCCTTGATGATCTCGGTGTTCATGGCCTCGTTGAGCATGCCGTAGGAGGTCTGGTCGCGGGAGATCTGCTTGCTGACCTCCAGCAGGTCCTTCCGGTTGACGAGGCGGGGGTCGTTGGGGTCGTCGGACATGGCGCTCGCCGAGTGGTGGACCACGTCGCTGTGCCGGGACAGGACCTTCGCCATGTCGTCGCGCATCTCGGGCGGGAAGTCGTTCCCCGCCTGCGAGAGGTAGTTCAGCGAGCGGTCCAGCACCTTGCGGTGGTCGGGGGAGAGGTCGACCTGGGGGGCATTGGGGTCGAGCGGGTTCTGGCCCGTCGCGGCCGCGACCAGGGCGTTGCCGGTCGCCTCGCGGGAGGAGTTGCCGTCGTGGCTGTTCAGCGGGGTGTCGTCGAAGACGGGCCGGTCCTTGAGCACGTACTGCGCGTTGTCCGTGGGCTGCGTGGTGTTGAAGAACTCGGTCGCCGCGTCCGGGCTGTTGGCGAGGCCCGTCATGAAGCCGGTCATGGGGTCACGGCCGAAGTCCTCGCCGGTGAAGTTCATCTTCGGCATCGGCGGGACGCCGCCGTTCCAGTAGTGGTCCGGCATCTTCATCTTCTTCTCGGTGGCCACCAGCGCGTTCCCGTAGTCGTTCAGGAAGCGGTTGTCCCAGTCGCCGTTGCGCATCAGGTTGCTCATCAGCTGGAAGCCGTAGACCCGCGTGCCGCGCGTCTGGACGGTCTGGTCGCCCAGCCTGACCATCTCGTCCTCCCAGCTGCGCATGGCCGGGCTGTCGGACTGCGTGGCCCCGGCCAGCGTGAAGCTGAGGTTCTTCTGGAAGTCGCCGAGCTGGTCGAGGCGGGCGCGCTGGAGGGTGCCGCCGTCGGACGGGTCCGAGAGGTCCGCCCAGAAGTCCAGCAGGCCGCGCGGGCCGAGCGTGGTCGCGAACTCCTCCTGGAACAGCCGGTCGTCCTTGTGCGCGGCCAGGTCCTTGTTCAGCTGGTCGAACTCCTCGGGCGTCAGGTCGTCGCCCTTCGTCTTGAGGAGGTTCGCGATCCGCTCCGCGTCCTTGATGGCCGCCGCGGCCACGTCGCGGTTGTAGTAGCTGGCGTCGGAGAAGCCGTACGGGTTCTGGCGGACCAGCATCGTCAGCGCCTGGGCCGCCGTGGTGTCGCTCTCGGTGGCGCGCTGCAGGATCCCCTGGACCTGGTCGCGCAGCGAGATGGCGTCGGCCTCGGTGTGCTCGGGCACGGGGTGGCCCTTGGCCGCGCGGTCGGGGTGGATGTTCATGGTGACCGTGAAGCCGCCGTTTCCGGTGCTCACGACGGTGAGGTTGCGGGCCAGGGCCTGCTCGATGGCGGTGTTCAGCTCGGCCTTGTAGCCGACGAGCTCGCCGTGGGTGTCGCTCAGGATGTTGCGGATGCTGTCCGCTTCGGTCGCGGCGTCCCCGAACTCCTTGGCGGTCTTGCCGATGAACTCCCGGGTGACGGTGGCGTTGACCCCCGCCCAGTTCGCCTTGGCGGCCTTCCCGCCCAGGTCGCCGTGGGCGTCCTCGGCCAGCGTCCGCAGCTTGGTGACCATCGCGGACCAGTCGGAGACGGCCGTGGCGAGTTTGGAGAAGTCCGCGAACCGCAGTGCGTCGAGGTCCATCAGTGCTTCGCCCTTTCCTCGAAGCCCTTGTCGAGCTGTTCGTACTTGAGCTGCGTCGCGATCCAGTACTCGCCGTCGGCGTGCGCCTTCTGCGTGTAGTCGAGGTGGTTGGAGATGTGCGCGCACGCCTCCAGCAGGGTGTTGACCTGCGCGTTCCACGCGTCGGCGACGGTCGAGAGCGCGCCGTGGAGGGCGAAGTCCTTCGTGAGGGACCCGGCCGCCTCGTACGTACTGGCCTTCGCGTGGTCCCCGTCGGTGTCGAGCCGCTGGTGCAGCTTGAACGCCGCGTCGCCGACGGCCGCCAGATCCTGCTGCGTGACGACGAGATCCCCCTGGGGCGCGGGCCCGCCACCGCCGTCGTCGGGGACGTGGTTGAGCCGCATCGACGCCTGCTTGTCGGCTGCCGAGGCGCGCACTTGCGCCCATTCCTGGTCGAACGACATCGGATTCCCCCGTAGAAGGTGACGTCATCGGATCGATCCCGGCCAGGCTAGTACGCGCCGCTGTGGGGTCCCAGGGGCTTTCGTTCCAGTACTGCTACCGCCTCATCGACGCCGTGCGCAGTACGTCGGCCAGCCGGTCCGCGGTGGTGACGTTGCAGTTGCCGAGGCTGATCAGGGGCGGGGTCAGGTAGACGCTGGCGAAGGTCGGCAGGTCGAGCCCGAGGGAGGGCAGCGTGATCCCGTGCGCGGTGAGGGCCTCGCGCAGCCGGATCATGCTGGCGCGGGCGGTGTCGTCGCTGTCGTGGTCGCTCATGGGTGCTCCTGGGGTGGGTGCGGAGTGTGACGAATCCCCTACAGGGTGGAGCGGGTCGGCGTAGCGTGTGAAGCGTTTGGGCTCCACGGCGCGAAGTGTGGAAAGGGCGGGCGTTCATGGCCGCACGCAAGGACCTCGACGGCTCGGCGAGCGTGCCCGCGTTCTACGGCAAGGAGCTGCGCTGGCGGCGGGAGGCGGCCGGGCTCACGCTCCAACAGACCGTGGAGGGAAGCTTTTACGGGGCCACCTACCTGAGCGAGATCGAGCGTGCCCAGCGGCGCATGCCGGAGGATCTGGCGGGTCACGTTGACCGGGTGCTCAAGACCGATGGGTTCTTCTCGCGTCGCTGCGAGGACGTGCGGCGGGCGAAGAGAGGAGCGCACGCGCACTACTTCGCCCCCGTAGTGGAGGCGGAGGTCCGGGCCAGGGTGATCGAGGAGTGGAGCAACGCGCTGATCCCCGGCCTGCTCCAGACGGAGGCGTACGCCCGGGCCGTCATCCACTCCACGCACCCGCTGGACCTGGTGGAAGAGGTCGACGCGAAGGTCCGCGCCCGGATGCAGCGGGCCGTCCTGTTCGACGACCCGAAGCGGCCGGAGTACTGGACGATCCTGCACGAGTGCCTGGTGCGCGACCCGCTGCTGCCGCCGAGCGAGATGGCCGATCAACTCGACCACATCGCCGCCCTGGCGCGTCGACGCCGGATCGTTCCACAGGTCCTGCTGTGGAGTGCGGCCATCCAGCCGTTCTTGGGGCTGCCGCTCATGCTCATGGAGTTCGAGGACGAGCCGCCGCTCGCGTACACGGAGGGTGCGTACCACGGGCAGGTCGTCGACGATCCGGCCCTCGTGAAGCGGTACCGCTCGTCATACGATCGGCTCAGGGCCGCTGCACTGCCGCCGGAAGCGTCCCTCGCCATGATCGAGCGAGCTGCTGAGGAGTACAGGAATGGCAAGCAACGGGACTGAGTTGTGGCGCAAGAGCAGCTACAGCAGCGGCGACGGCGGCAACTGCGTCGAGGTCGCCGACGGCCTCGCCGGGATCGTCCCCGTCCGGGATTCCAAGGTCGAGGGCGGCCCCGTCCTGGTGGTCTCGGCCGCCGCGTGGGCACCCTTTGTGCGCGGGCTCAAGGGCCACTGACCGGAACTCGACGTCAAGGCGGGCCGCCGCCTCGGTAGGCTTCGGCCCATGTACGGCTACGACCAGAACGTGAGCGCGGGGCAGCAGCAGTACGCGCCGCAGCAGCCCCCGCCCCAGCAGGGCTACGGGCAGCCGCCGCTGTACCCCGAGCCCTCGCCGCCCACGCTCGCGGACGCGGTGCGGGCCTTCACGACCGGTCAGCTCGCCGCCGAGGACTTCCAGCAGATCTTCGCGACCTCGAAGGTCTACTGCCCGCGCGGGGACACCCCGGGGTTCCTGGCCCTGCACAACACGCAGCAGCCCGTCATCCCGATGTTCACCACGCTCAAGGAGCTGCGCCGCTACGCCGGCAAGGAGTCCAAGTACTTCATCATCACCGGCGCCGAGGTGATCGACCTGCTGCCCACCGGTTACGGCTTCGTCCTCGACATGGAGGGCGACCACCGGATGGTCTTCGACGCGAAGGCCGTGGAGCAGATGGTCGACTTCGCCATGCGCCGCATGTACGGATAGGGCGAACGCTCAGGGGGGCGCGTACTCAGGGTCCACGTCACCGCCGGGATCTGCTGGGCGTCCGCTTCGCCGCCGAGCCGCTGCCGCTCTTCGAGCCGGCCCTGGCCCCGGTGGCCGCGCAGCGCACCTACGCCCCGGACGTCTTCGGGCGCTGGCGCCACCAGCTCGGATGGGAGCTGCCCTGCGGGACCGGGACCGGGAGTCCTGGGTGCTGCTGGAGGGCGCCCTGCGCGCCGCCCACCGCACCGTGATCGCCCCGCACCGGGCGGCGATCGGCCAGTCCCCACGCCGTTCTCAGGTAATGGGTTTGGTGTCCTGGCTGCCGCCCACGCAGACCCAGCCGGCGGCGACGGAGTCGTACTGCAGGGTGCCTCCGCCGGTCACGCATTGCGGCCCGGTGACGGCGGGTGCGGCAGCCTGTGCGGGGGGTCCCGTGGTGCCGAGAACAGCGAGGACCACGGAGGCGACGAAGCCGAGAAGTCGTGTACGCATGGGAACTCCTGTGAGTGTCAGCGACACCAACTCGTCATGACACCAGCTTCGCCCCGCGCCGCGTCGAGCGCACGCCGTTCCAGGGGCGCCTCCCGCGGGCAAGGGGCAGGCTGGTGGTATGGCGAACACGCCCGAGGTAACCGTAGGGCCGCCTGATGACCTTGGCTGGCGGAAAGTCACGATCGGTCACAAGTCCGCCGGCAAGGTGCGGTCCCCCGGAGAGCTCCAGAGATTCCTGCGACATGCCGGGCTGGAATTCGGGCAGCCCGTCCATTGGCTCGGCGGAGACAGCACGGTCTGGCCGGATCGGGCAGTGCAGCGGCGAACGGTCGGCAGCCTCATGTTCATCGGCTTCCTCTTGACCGCATGTCTGCTCATCAGGGTCGGCTGGACGGACGGCGGTAACGCCCTGACCTTCGGTGAGCGACTCGCGGGATATACCGTGCTGACCGCGGGCCTGGTGGAATTGATTGCCGCAGCGGCCACTATCGATTATTGGCACAAGCGCAGAAGACACTATTCGGGAGTGGTCGTTCTGGCCGGAGTCGCGATCGTCTTCATCGCCAGTTCCTCACTCCTTCTCCTGCAGATCGGCGAGGGTTTCAGCGGCTGGTCCACGATCGGGATCTGCTTCCTCGCCGGGTCCGTGGTGGCCGGGATCGAACTCATCAGGTCGCGGGTGTGGAAGGGCTTCCCCAATCCCCGGAGTGTCGCGATCGGGGCGATCATTCCCACCCTTCTCGCCGGCATCAATCTGGCGTATGCGCAGGTCTATGTTCCCTATGTGACGACCCCGCTGATCGTGAGTGGGGCCGAGTTCAAAGAGGCGAGCATGGACAGCGCGCGGGCGGCGATGGAGGTGACACTCCATGTGTACGTGAAGAATGACGGAAAAATTCCAGTATATGTGCTCGGTAGTATCTACTGGATCCGAGGCGGGCCCGCGAACAACCTTTCCAAGAGTGTATTTTCCTACAAGTCGGTTTATGATGGCGAGTTCGTCATCCCGGCGGGCCGCGAGCTGAACCCGGGGGAAGAGATCTCGCAGGACGTGGTCGTTGAGATCAAGCATCCCGAAAAGGCGAATTATGAGGTGATCGGGGCTCAGACCGAGGTGTATGTGATCAGGAGGGACAGGATGACACTGCCTCCTGAGTACGGGAAGCACCGTGTGGAGGTCAAGGAGTTCAAGAAGGAGGGCAAGCGGGCTGCCGCAGTGCCGGATGATGCGGAATATGTAAATGACTCCCGCATCTCGAACAGCAGTGAGATCCTCAATATAACCCGAGGTCGTCAGCGTATAACGTCGTGGCGGATACCAGGCAATTTGGCGCGCGTGGATGTGGCCATAACGCCGCCGGGTGACACGATCGTCTTCGATCCGCAGCGCCTTGATTTCAGTAAGCGGATTCTTGACCGGTACGGCTTCTCGGAGGTGCGTGGTTCCACGGACTGGACCCCCTTCAAGGGCCTCCTGGAGAAGGCCCGCTCGGTGAAGGGCGGCTCGACCTCGGAGCAGACCCCGGGCCAGACCCCGAGCCAGACCTCGGGCCAGACCCTGGGCCGGTCGACCCCGTGACGTGGGGTGCGCGGTCGGCCCGGCGCGGTCGGCCCGGCGCGGCCCGGCCGGAGGGCCGCCGGCCTCGGGGGAATGGACCCGGGGCCCCTGCTGTTCTGTCAGGCATGGCGGAAAGTTCGAGTTTCAACTAAACTCGACGCCAGAAGGAGGTCCCGACCATGCCTGCAGTGACTGTGGAGAACCCGTTGACGCTCCCCCGCGTCGCCGAGCCCGACCAGGAGACGACCGCCCGCAAGGTGCTGGCCGTCACGACCGCTCCCGGTGGTTTCGAGGGCGAGGGATTCCCGGTGCGCCGCGCGTTCGCCGGGATCAACTACCAGTACCTCGACCCGTTCATCATGATGGACCAGATGGGCGAGGTGGAGTACGCCCCGGGCGAGCCCAAGGGCACCCCGTGGCACCCCCACCGCGGCTTCGAGACCGTCACCTACCTGATCGACGGAACCTTCGTCCACCAGGACAGCAACGGCGGCGGCGGAGTCATCAACGGTGGCGACACCCAGTGGATGACCGCCGGTTCGGGCCTCCTGCACATCGAGGCCCCGCCGGAGTCCCTCGTCGTGTCCGGCGGGCTGTTCCACGGCCTCCAGCTGTGGGTCAACCTCCCGGCCTCCGACAAGATGATGCCCCCGCGCTACCAGGACATCGGCGGCGGCCAGGTCCAGCTGCTCTCCACCCCCGACGGCGGCGCGCTGCTGCGCGTCATCGCCGGTGAGCTGGACGGCCACCAGGGCCCGGGCATCACCCACACCCCCATCACGATGATCCACGCGACCATCACCCCGGGCGCGCAGATCACCCTCCCGTGGCGGGCGGACTTCAACGCCCTCGCGTACGTCATGGCCGGGCGCGGCAGCGTCGGCACCGACCGGCGGCCGGTGCACACCGGGCAGACCGTCGTCTTCGGCGACGGCGGCTCGCTGACGGTCCGGGCGGACGAGGCCCAGGACTCCCACGCCCCCGACCTGGAGGTCGTACTCCTCGGCGGGCTGCCGATCCGGGAGCCGATGGCGCACTACGGGCCGTTCGTGATGAACAGCAAGCACGAGCTGCAGCAGGCCTTCGACGACTTCCAGGCGGGGCGGCTGGGGCGCATCCCCACCACCGCGCGGACGGGTCTGGGCCACCGCGGCGCCGGCGAGGCGAACGACTGACGGGGCGGGACCGGGCGGGCAGGCCGCCGACCGGTCCTGATCACCCTGTCCGATCCTGACGGGCTCCCGGCCGGGAGCCCGTCAGTGCTGTGCGGGGCCGGTGGACTCCGTGGCCCCGGTGGCCCCGGTGGCCTCCGGCCCGTCCGTGTACCGGGCCCGCAGCTCCGACAGCACCCCGAAGGCCGCCGCGGCCAGAGGTACGGCCAGCAGCATGCCCAGCACCCCGGCCACCCCGGCGCCCGCCGTGATCGCCAGCAGCACCACCGCCGGATGCATCTGGACCGTACGGCTCTGGATCATCGGCTGGAGGACATTGCCCTCCAGCACCTGTACGGCGAGCACCACGCCCAGCGTCCAGAGCCCGATCACCCAGCCCCGGTCCGCGAACGCGACCAGGACCGCCACCGCGCCGGAGAAGAACGCGCCGAGGTACGGGACGTACGCGCCGACGAACACCAGCGCGCCCAGCCCCACCGCGCCCGGCACGCCCAGCACCAGCAGGCCGATGGTGATGCACGCGGCGTCGATCAGGGCGATGACGGTGGTGCCGCGCATGAACCCCTCGACCGCCTCGAAGGCGCGGCGGGCCATCGCCTCGACCATGTCCCCGGCGTCGCGCGGCACCAGCGAGCGCAGGCCGTCGGCGGCGCGGTGCGAGTCGCGCAGGAAGAAGAAGACCAGGAACAGCGCGAGCACCGCGGTCGCGAAGGTCTCCCCGACGACGCTGATGCCGTCGATGAAGCCGGAGGCGGCCGTACTGCCGAACTTGGCCAGCAGCTCCTTCGCGTTCTTCGCCAGGTCCGTCAGCGAGGTCCCGGCGGCCTCGAAGTGCCGGGCCAGGGCCTCGCCCGCGCGGCGCAGGGCCGACACGATCTGATCGCCGGTGTCGATGAGCGCGGCGACGACGACGTACGAGGCGCCGCCGACCACCGCCACGATCGCCAGGCAGGTCAGGGCCGCGGCCAGCGACCGGTTCACCTTCATCCGGACCAGGCGGTGGTGTATCGGCCGCAGCAGCGCCGTTCCGAGCAGGGCGAGCATGACGGGCGTCACCGCGGTCTGGAAGATCTGGCACAGCCAGAGGAAGACGGCGACCACACCGGACACGAGGAGGACGACCGCGCACCAGGCGGCCAGCCGCCGGACGGGCTCGGGGAGCAGTGAACTGATCACCGGTCCAGGATCTCAGGGATCTCGGGCCGGGTCGCGGTCACTCCAACGGCTTGGACTGCTCGTTCAGTTCGAACCAGATCGATTTGCCGTCGCCCCGCGGGTCCACGCCCCAGTTGTCCGCCAGCATCTCCATCAGGAGCACGCCGCGCCCGCTGGAGGCCATCTCGCCCGGGTGGCGCTTGTGCGGCAGTTCGTCGCTGGAGTCGGACACCTCCACCCGCAGCCGGCGTTCGCCCAGCTCGCCGACGGCCTCGGCGACGAGCACGGCGTCGCCGTCGGTGTGCATCAGGACGTTGGTGACCATCTCGGAGACCATCAGGACCGCCGAGTCCAGCTGGTCCTCGTCAGCCCAGTCGTGCAGCAGCTCGCGGATCTGCTGCCGGGCGCCCGCGATGCGCTCCGGCTCGGCCTGCGCGACGGTCAGCATCGTGCGGCGGGCGGGCCGGGCGGCGTGCGTGCTCGGGGCGCCGCAGCCGCAGCCGGGCCCCTCGCGGCAGAGCAGGACCACCGCTATGTCGTCCTCGCGCCGGTCGGCGAGCGGGCCGGTGGTGTGGTGCGAGGAGGGGCCGTGGACGGCGGAGACCAGCAGGTCGGCAAGCTTCTCCAGGCTCTCGCCCTCGTGCGCCGCGGAGTGCGTCCCGGATTCCAGGATGGCGCGCAGCCGGGCCCAGCCGGTGTCCAGGTCGTGGCCGCCGGTCTCGATCAGACCGTCCGTGCACAGCATCATCGTCTCGCCGGGTTCCAGGGTGAACCGGGTCGTCGGATAGCCGGTGTCGGCGACGATGCCGAGCGGCAGTCCGCCCGCGGTCGGGCGCATCAGCACCGTGCCGTCCGTCATCCGCACGGCCGGGTCCGGGTGGCCCGCCCGGGCCACCTCCAGCAGGCCCGTCTCCGGGTCGCACTCGACGTACAGGCAGGTCGCGAAGCGCGGACTGAGGTGGTCCTCGTCCTCGTAGGAATCGGCCCGCTCCTCGGACGAGCACAGCCCGGCGAGGAAGCGGGAGGCCCGGGAGAGCACGGCGTCCGGGCGGTGGCCCTCGGAGGCGTAGGCCCGTACCGCGATCCGCAGCTGGCCCATCAGGCCCGCCGCGCGCACGTCGTGGCCCTGTACGTCCCCGATGACCAGGGCGAACCGGCCCGACGGCAGCGGGATCATGTCGTACCAGTCGCCGCCGACCTGGAGGCCGCCGCCGGTCGGGACGTAGCGGGCGGCGATGGTCATGCCCGGGATCTCGGGGCCCAGCTGCGGCATCATCGACCGCTGGAGACCCGCCGTGAGTTCCCGCTCGGAATCGGCCACCCCGGCGCGCTGGAGCGCCTGCGCGAGCATCCGCGCCACCGTGGTGAGCACCGAGCGCTCGTCGGGGGAGAACGACACGGGGTGCTTGAAGGCGGCCATCCAGGCGCCCATGGTGCGCCCCGCGACGATCAGCGGGAGGAAGGCCCAGGAGGTCCGGCCGAAGCGCTGTGCGAGCGGCCAGGTGGCCGGGAAGCGCCGTTTGTAGTCCTCCGGGGTGGGGAGGTAGATCGCCCGGCCGGTACGGACGACCTCCGCGGCCGGATAGTCCGTGTCCATGCGCATGTCCGCGAAGGGACTCTCGTCCCCCACGTCGTGCCCGTGGTGCCCGATGATCGACAGCCGCTCCCCGGCCATCCCGAAGACGGCCAGCCCGTCCGGGCTGAAACCGGGCATCGACAGCGAGGCCGCCACCCGCAGCACCTCGGTCGTGGAGCGGGCCTCGGCCAGCGCGCGGCCCGCGTCCAGCAGGAACGCCTCGCGGGAGCGCCGCCAGTCGCCGGTGATGGCGGTGTGGACGGCCGTGGTGCCCGGCTGGGGCTCGGCGATCTCCTGGATCGTGCCGATCAGCTCGTAGTCGATCCGGCCGTCCGCTCCGACGTTCTCCACCGGTTTGGAGCGGCTGCGTACGGTCCGCATGACGCGCCCGTCCACATCCATGATCCGGAGCCGGGCCTCGGCGAGCGTCCCCTCGGCGACGGCGAGGTTCACGATGCCGTTGATCTCGTTCCAGTCGACCGGGTGGAAGCGGGACCGCACGGCCACCTCGGGCAGGGTGACGGGCTCCGCGGGCAGCCCGAGGAGCCGGGCGGCCTCACCGTCCAGGGTGACCGTTCCGGAGGCGTTGTCCCAGCGCCACAGACCGGTGGCGATCGCCGCCAGGACGTCCTCGGTGCGCATTTAGTCATCTTTACAGGTCATGCCCCGGAGGTGCCCGTTCAAGGGGCCCGCCGACGCGGGCCCACGGGCGTGCCCGGCCTGACGGTAACCTTGGCAGGGTTGATTACCACCCTGCCATCGCGAAGAACTGGATGAACGATGCATCGGTACAGGTCCCACAGCTGCGGCGAGCTGCGCATTTCTGACGTCGGCGCCGACGTCCGGCTGAGCGGCTGGGTGCACAATCGTCGTGACCTGGGCGGCATCCTCTTCATCGACCTGCGCGACCACTACGGTCTGGTCCAGCTCGTCGTGCGCCCCGGCACCGCCGCCAACGAGGTGCTCTCCAGCATCTCCAAGGAGTCGGTCGTCCGCATCGACGGCAAGGTCGTCTCCCGCGGCGAGGACAACCGCAACCCCGAGCTGGGCACCGGTGACATCGAGATCGAGGTCACCGACGTCGAGCTGCTCGGCGCCGCGGGCCCGCTGCCCTTCACGATCAACACCGACGACGGTGTGAACGAGGAGCGGCGCCTGGAATACCGCTTCCTCGACCTGCGCCGCGAGCGCATGCACCGCAACATCATGCTGCGCTCCGCCGTCATCGCCTCCATCCGCTCCAAGATGGTGAACCTCGGCTTCAACGAGATGGCGACCCCGATCCTCACCGCGACCTCCCCCGAGGGCGCCCGTGACTTCGTGGTGCCGTCGCGCCTGAACCCGGGCAAGTTCTACGCCCTGCCGCAGGCGCCGCAGCAGTTCAAGCAGCTGCTGATGATCTCCGGCTTCGACCGCTACTTCCAGATCGCGCCGTGCTTCCGCGACGAGGACGCCCGCGCCGACCGTTCGCCGGGCGAGTTCTACCAGCTCGACGTCGAGATGTCGTTCGTGGAGCAGGAAGACGTCTTCCAGCCGATCGAGAAGCTGATGACGGAGATCTTCACCGAGTTCGGCAAGGGCCGCCCGGTCACCTCGCCGTTCCCGCGGATCCCGTTCCGCGAGTCGATGGTCAAGTACGGCAACGACAAGCCCGACCTGCGCACGACGCTCGAACTGGTCGACATCACCGATGTCTTCGAGGCCTCGGAGTTCAAGGCGTTCGCGGGCAAGCACGTGCGCGCGCTGGCCGTCCCGGACACCGCCGCGCAGTCGCGCAAGTTCTTCGACGGCCTGGGCGAGTACGCGATCTCGCTCGGCGCCAAGGGCCTGGCCTGGGTCCGCGTCGGCGAGGACGGCGCGCTGACCGGCCCGATCGCCAAGTTCCTCACCGAGGAGAACGTCAAGGTCCTCACCGAGCGGCTGGGCCTCGCGGCCGGCCACGCGGTGTTCTTCGGTGCCGGTGAGTTCGACGAGGTCTCCAAGATCATGTCGGGCGTCCGCGTCGAGGCCGCCAAGCGCGCGGGCCAGTTCGAAGAGGACGTCTTCCGCTTCTGCTGGATCGTCGACTTCCCGATGTACGAGAAGGACCCGGACACCGGGAAGATCGACTTCTCCCACAACCCGTTCTCCATGCCGCAGGGCGGCATGAAGGACCTGGAGGAGAAGGACCCGCTCGACATCCTCGCCTGGCAGTACGACATCGTCTGCAACGGCATCGAGCTGTCCTCCGGCGCCATCCGCAACCACGAGCCCGAGCTGATGCTGAAGGCGTTCGCGATCGCGGGTTACGAGGCCGAGACCGTCGAGCGCGAGTTCGCGGGCATGCTGCGGGCGTTCCGCCTGGGCGCCCCGCCGCACGGTGGCATCGCCCCGGGCGTCGACCGCATGGTGATGCTGCTGGCCGACGAGCCGAACATCCGCGAGACGATCGCCTTCCCGCTCAACGGCAACGCCCAGGACCTGATGATGGGCGCGCCCACGGTGCTGGAGGAGAGCCGCCTGCGCGAGCTGAACATCGCGCTGCGCAAGCCGGTGGAGACGAAGGCCGCGCCGTCGGCCGAGACGCTGGTGGCGCCTTCCGCGGCCGAGTAGCAGCCGCCTGCGCCTGGTGTACGAGGACGCCCCCGCCGGATCCGGCGGGGGCGTCCTCGTGTTCCCTGGGGTTGCCCGGGCTTGCCGGGCTTCCCGGACTTACAGGTGGTTCAGGATGCCCTTGAGGAGGGCGGCCGAGGTCAGCTCCTGCGGGGCGGGCCCCGCGTGGAAGAACCCGGCGTTGTCGGCGTCCAGCTTGCGCAGGAAGTCGAAGGCCTTGGCGTCGTGGTCACCGAAGGCCACGAACTGCCAGTGGATGTCGTGGGCGGCGGCCTCGGCGAGCGCCTGGCGGGCGGGGACGCGGTTGTCGGGGGCGCCGTCCGTCTGGAAGACGACCAGGGCCCGGCCCTCGCCGCCGTTCTTCTGGTAGTGCTCGACGACCTGCTCGACGGCCCGGTGGTAGCTCGTCCGCCCCATGCGCCCGAGCGCGGTGTGCTGCGCGTCGACCCAGCCGGTGTGCTCGTCGAGGGTGAGGTCCGCCGTGCCGTCGATGTCGGTGGAGAAGAAGACGGTGTGCACGGTGGCGTCGGCGTCGAGGTGCGCGGCCAGGGCCAGGACGTGGTCGGCCAGGTACTGGGCGCTGCCGTCCTTGTAGAACGGGCGCATCGAACCGGACCGGTCGAGGACCAGGTAGACACGGGCGCGGGCGTCCGTCTGCCCCTTGGTGCGGAGCACCTGGGCGGCGGCCTTGTACGCGCCCCCGAGCCCGGGGGCCCGGCGGCGCACCTCGGCCACCGCGACGCCGGCGGCGGCCGACTCGGCGGGGTCCGCCTCGGGCGCGGGCTCCGCTTCGGGCGTGGCGGCGGTTTCGAGCGCGGGCTCGGCTGCGGGGTCCGCCTCCGGCGTGGGGGCGGGCTCGGGTTCCGCGGCTGCGGCTGCGGCTGCGGCGACGGGGCGGGCACGGGGTGCGCGCTTGGGCTTCGGTGCGGTTTCGGTCGCTGCCGCGACGGGCTCGGGCTGCGCCTCGGGCGCGGGCTCGGTCTCGGGCGCGGTTGCCGCGATGGGCTCGGCCACGACGACCGGCTGAGCCTGCGGCTCGGCTGCCGCCGTGGCGATGGGCTGCGGTTCCGCTTCGGCCGCCGGGGCGGTCTCGGTCGCTGCCGCGACGGGCTCGGGCTGCGCCTCGGGCGCGGGCTCGGCTTCGGTCACGGCTGCCGCGAGGGGCTCGGCCACGACGGCTGGCTGGGCCTGCGGCTCGGCTGCCGCCTCGGCGGGCTGCGGTTCCGCTTCGGCCGTCGGGGCGGTCTCGGTCGCCGCCGCGACGGGCTCGGGCTGCGCCTCGGGCGCGGGCTCGGTCTCGGGCGCGGTTGCCGCGATGGGCTCGGCCGCGACGGCCGGCTGAGCCTGCGGCTCCGCTGCTTCCGCCTCGGCGGCCGGGAGTTCCGGCTCCGTTGCGGACTCCGCCTCCGGCGCGACGGCCTCGGCCTGCGGCTCGGCTGCCGCGACGGCCTCGGGCTGCGGTTCCGCTTCGGCCTCGGGGGCCGCGACCGCGGTCACGGGCTCCGCCGCTGCGGGCTCGGGCTCGGGCTCGGCCTCCGCTTCCGCGGCGACGGGCTGCTCAGGGGCAGCCACGGGCTCGGGCTCGGCGGCAGCCGGGGGCTGCGCCTCCGGCCCGGGGTCGGACACGGTGGGGCCGGCGCCGGCGCCATGGCGGCGGGCTTCCGGGACCGTGGGGTCCTGGGTGGGCGCCGCGGGCGGGGTCGGGGCGGTCATCACCGCGCCGGCACCGCCGTCGCGCGGGGTGGACTGCGGGGGGACCGTAGGGCTGTCGAAGGACGCCGCCACCAGTTCCGCCGCCGCGTCCAGGGGGGTCCGTTCGGCCCCCTGGGAGGGGACGGCGGCCTGCGGGGCGCCGGCGGTGGTGTCCGCCGAGGCCTCCTGGACCGGCTCCGGGGAACGGCCGAACACCTTGCGGAACAAGCTCCGAATACCCATGGGCGAGGCCTTTCACATGAGTGCGTGCGTCATTTGTCCGTGCTGTGGGGAAGATCCCTGCCCAGAGTGGACACGTAAGGTTATCGGCCCCTTGGCTGGAACATCGGCAGGGGCACCCTTCGCGTCGCCCGCCGCCCCCGCACGCCGCCCACCAGGGTGAACTCCCCTTCCCGCGGCCCCCGTTCACCCGCTGTTCATCCACGCACCGGACCGGTCGACCGGCTCCAAGATCCACTCCGGGTCAACTCCCCGGCACCAGCTTCCCGATGGGCAGCCGCAGCGTCGTCACCGCGCCCCCGTCCGCCGCGTTGGCGAAGTCCAGCCCGATCTCCAGCACGGCGGCCTGGCCCAGCACGATGGTCAGACCCAGCCCGTGCCCCCGCCCCCGCCCCGGATCGCCGGTGCGGAACCGCTGCGGCCCCCGCTCGATCAGGTCGGCCGGATAGCCCGGCCCGTGGTCGCGGACGACCACCACCGGTCCCTCCACGGTGATCTCCACCGGCGGCCGCCCGTGCTTCTCGGCGTTGACCAGCAGGTTGGCCATGATCCGGTCGAGCCGCCGCCGGTCGGTCAGGACGACCGCCTCGCGCACCACCCGGACCGTGGCCGTCGACCGGGTGCCGCTGACGATCCGCTCGACCGCCCGGCCCAGCTCGACCCGGGCGAGGTCGGCCCGCTCGACCCCGGAGTCCAGCCGGGAGATCTCCAGCAGGTCCTCGGTGAGCAGGTGCAGCGCCTTCAGCCGGTCGTTGATCATCTCCTTGGGCCGGCCCTCCGGCAGCAGCGCGGCCGCCGCGAGCGAGCCGGTCAGCGGTGTGCGCAGCTCGTGCGCGACGTCCGCCGTGAACCGCTTCTCCGCCTCCAGGCGCCCCTGCAGCGAGGCGGCCATCGAGTCCAGCGCGGCGGCCACGTCCCGGACCTCGTCCCGGACCTCGTCCCGGACCTCGTCCCGCGCCTCTCCTTCTCCCTCGTCCCCGCCCCGGTCGCGCCCGCGTCCCCGCGCGAGCCCGACCCGGGCGTCCAGGTCCCCGGCGCTGATCCTGCGGGCGACGGCGGCCGTGGTCGCCAGCCGCTTGCTGATCCGGTTGGCGAGGAAGAGTCCGGCCAGCGCCACGAGCCCGGCGGCCAGCGCGCTGGAGGCGAGGATCGCGGTGTCGATGTCGCGCAGCCGGGAGCGGGTGCCCTCGTACGGCTGCCAGACCGCGAGCGCGCTGCGGTCGGCGGGCCCGGCGGCCCACATGACGGGTTTGCCGTCGTGGGTGCCGACCATGCTGCCGGTCTCGCCGCGCGCGACGAGCTCGCGCAGCGGCCGGGGGAGCCCGGGCGGGTCCAGGGCGGAGTTCACGTCGCCGTTCGTGGTGCCGTACTGGTACTGGGCGAGGGCGGATTGCAGGTCCCGGTCCAGGTCCTTGCGGACCTCGCCGGAGATCTGCCGGGCCACGACGTTGTGCACCAGGACCCCGAGGACGGCCGCCACCGCGCAGCACACGGCGGTGGTGGTCAGGGCGATCTTCCAGCGCAGGCTGCCCGTCACCCGCCGCAGCGCCCGGGGGCCGCCCCTCACGGACCGCTCGCCTGGCAGCGGGCGGCGGGGGCCGTGGAGGAGGGGCAGTCGTCGAGGGTCAGGTCCGACAGGTTCATCAGACCCGCTCCGGGATCCCACACGTAGTCGGAGACGGAGATGTACTTCGGGTTGGAGGTCGGCTCGCGCACCGCCAGGTGCTCGGCGGCGACCTCCACGCCCTCCAGGACACCGCGGCGGGCCAGGATGCGGGCGATCCGGCCGTCGTCCTGGACGGTGTAGACGCGCAGTTCGCTGACCCGGCCGTCGAGGTCCAGGGCGGTGATCAGCTCGTCCTTGCCGTTGCCGGTGAGGTCGTGCAGGACGCCCGGCCGCACCGGGCAGTCGGGACCGCCGCCCGCCTCCTCGGTGCACAGCGCGAGCCGCTGCACGGCCCGCGGGTCGACGAGGCGCCCGGTGCCGCCGTCCTGCCGGGTGGCGGAGGTGAGGTCGGCCCGTACGACGGCCAGCGCGTCCACGCCCCGCATGTCGCCGCCCGGGACCACGTCGAGCCCGGGCACGACCGCGGCCCGCCCGGGGGCCTGCCCGGGGCCGGGCGGCTCGGGGTGGATGTCCTTCCACAGGGTCTGCGGCGCGTGGACGACGCCCAGGTCGCCCTGGCTGCGCAGCCCCTCGGTGTCGGCGCAGCCCGCCGTGGCCGCCAGCAGGGCGGCGAGGACCGGCAGTGCGCTCGCGCGCGGGCTCCGCATGCTCCGATGCTCCCCCGCCCCGTCCTGCGGGGCCCGGGCGCGGACCCATCCGGGTTACGGGGCGGGGGACGCGATGGCGCGGGCCGCCGCCAGCTCCTGGTGGACCGGGGAGAGGACGGAACTCTCCGGCGGGGCCCCGGTCTGCGGGGCGCGCACCCGGGGCGGGGTGCGGGAGGCGCGGACGGTCCCGGCCAGGGCGCGCAGGCCCGCGGTGATCGCGGCGACCTCCTCGGGGCCCGGGTGCTCGGCCCCGTGGTTGACCCGGACCCGGGCCGCGGTGGTGGCGTCCACGATCCGCTCCACGGCGACGACCAGCGGCCACCAGGCGGCGGCCCGGGCCCCGACGGGCGGCGGCTCGGTCAGCGCCCGCTGGAATTCGCTGCGCACCCCCGACAGGTCGCGGTAGATCCGGCGGCGGGCCTGGAGCCGTGCCGTGCGCGCCGCCCGCAGCCCGGCCTCGGTGTCCTCGTACGGCCCGAAGGCCCGCTCGACGTAGCGCGCGGCGTCGTCCACGGTGTCGGCGAGCCGGTCGCCGATCCGGGTGTGCCAGCTCTCCGGCCACAGCAGGTAGCCCGCGACCAGGGTGATGGCGCAGCCGATCAGGCTGTCCAGCAGGCGGGGCCGGATCAGGTCGAAGCCCTGGTGGTTGAGCAGGTCCGACAGCAGCAGGATCACCGGGGTGATCGCGGCGGTCTGGAAGGCGTACCCCTTGGCGGAGAAGGCCGGGATCAGCGCGGCGAGCACCACCATCACCGGGACGTCCCACCAGCCGCGCGGCACCTCGGCGAGCACGGCGGCGGCCACGACCAGCCCGCCCGCGGTGCCCAGCGCGCGCAGCACGGCGCGGGAGAAGACCGAGCCGAAGTCGGGCTTGAGGACGAAGGTGACGGTCAGGGCCACCCAGTACGAGCGCTCGATCTGCACCACCGACACCAGCGCCTGGGCCAGCCCGATGCACAGCGCGAGCCGCAGCCCGTACCGCCAGGAGGCCCCGGACCACACCATGTCGCGCACCGCGCGCCGGGCCCGCACCCCCAGCGCGGCGGGCCGCCCGAGCCGGTCGTCGATGTTGTGCAGCTCCGGCTCGGCCAGGTCCACGATGGTGGCCGCGTGCCGCAGCGCGGCGTCGATGGCCCGCTCGGACTCGCCGTGCGGCTCGGGCAGTTCCAGTACGAGGGCCCGCGTGCGGCCCTCCTCGACGGCGACCGCGAGCGCCCGCACCGCCGCGGGGATCTCCGGGGGCAGCGGCCGCCCGCGCAGGTGGGCCGCGGGCGCGGCCTCGACCAGCGGGATCACCACATTGAGCTGGGCCAGCATCCGCACCAGCGAGGGGCTGCGCCCGTGCACCCGGGCCCGCCGCCCGAGCACCAGGTCGTAGGCCTGGTTCAGCGCCTGGGTGACCCCTTGGCGGCGTTCCTCGTACGCCGGTCCGCCCGCGCTCTCCAGCAGCTCGGCGAGCGAACGGTAGGTGGCGCCGACGGCGGCCCGCTCCGGGCGCCGCCCGCGCAGCGGCCAGCCGAGCAGGGTCAGCGCGAGCACGAACAGCCCGCCCGCGCTGAGCAGCAGCGGCGCGGTCCACCAGGGTTCGGGCATCGGCAGCCCGGCCCCGACCACGGCGTTGAGCAGGAGCAGCAGACCGGAGACGGAGGCGACCGTCCCGATCGAGGAGATCATCCCGGAGACCAGCGCGACCAGGGTGAGCGCTCCGACGGCCAGCCAGCCGTGGCCGAAGACCAGGGTGCCGAGGGCCACCCCGACCGCGCCGAACAGCTGCGGGACGGCGATGTTGAGGATCCGCATCCGGTAGGCGTCGGCGGTGTCGCCGATCACCCCGGACAGGGCGCCCATCGAGGCGAGGGCGCCGTACTCCGGCTCGCCCAGGGCGAATCCGACCGCGAGCGGCGTGGCCATCGCGACACCGGCGCGCGCCGCGGCGGCCCAGGGGACCGGTGCGCTGCTCGGCCGCAGCCCCTTGAGCAGCCAGGCGGGCGGCGCGAGCGGATGGGGCCGGACCCGCCCGGACGGTATCTGTTCGCTGCTCATGCCGCTTCCGTACCGCCCCTCGCGAATCGGTTCTTCTGGGGCCTTCTGGGGAGGTTGTGTACGAGTCCGAGCTTATGGGGTCCGGCGCAGTCGCCCGGTCAGCCAGGCCGCCAGGACGACCGCGAGTCCGAGCCCGAGCACGGCCCAGGTGGTCGTGCGCAGGAAGGCGGTGAGGGCGTCGTAGACCGCGGCGGCGGCGGGCCGGTCGACGTCGGGCGGCAGGTCGTCCAGGGTCAGTCCGCGGCAGATCCGCACCGCGAGCCAGAGCAGCCCGGCGCCGACCGCGAGGCCCGCGCCGACGGAGATCAGGGCGCGGCGGCGGCGGGCGGCGACGGCGACCGCGGCGGCGGCCAGGACCAGGGTGAGGACCGGGAGCCAGATGCCCGCGATCTGGAGCATGCGAAAACCTCTCCGGAGGGCGCCGAGGTTGTCGTACTCCATCACCTTGACCGTGATGTGGGAGACCGGGATCCGGTCGGCGAGGGGCACGCCGTCGCCGACGAGTTCCCCCTTCACCTGTTCGACGATGGGCGCGAGGTCGATGGTCAGGGCGTCTCCCTCACCGGTGGTGAGGGCCTTGAGGAACGCGGCGTGCGCGGCGCGGTTGGCCGCGTCCCACGCGGTCCGGTAGGCGGGGGTGCCGGTGAAGGAGTGCAGGGCCTCGCCGAGGAGGCTCTCGATGCCGCCCTGGAAGGGGCCCGCGTCGATCTGTCCGGCGAGCGCGCGGCCGGCCTGGGTGACGACGACCTGCCGGACGGCGGGGTTCTCGGCGAGCGGGGACATGGCCGCGGTGTAGCGGTCGGCGTCGCCCAGCTCGCGGTCGGCCCAGTACGCGACGACGCTCAGCGGCACGAGGAGGGCCACGAGCACGACGAGCACGGCCGAGAGGAAGGTGCGCACGTCACCAGGGAATGCCAGGCGCGGGCGCGGGCGCGAGCCGGATTGCTGCGCACGGGTGGCCCGGCCGGGCCGACGTCACCCGTGCGGTGGCGGCGCGTCCGGGCGCCCGTGCTTGATCAACTTGCCCGGTGCGGGCGGCGGGTGTGACCTGGAGGGTGAGGAAGCGGGACATCACGCTCTCCGACCCCAGAGAGGGAGCCCGGTCATGGCACATGCGGCACCCACCGCCCGCGCGCGGTACGCGGCGGACCTCAAGCACTCCGGCAGGCTCGCCCTGGCCGGCCCATTGATCCTCGGCCTCGTCTACGGGGTCTACGCGGCGTTCATGAAACGGCAGATGGGACCGGTCGACGCGGGCAACGTCTTCTACGGGATCCTGTGCGGCGTGCTCTTCGCGGCCTGTCTGTTCGCGCTCGCCCGGGTCGGCCCGAGGCTCCCCCAGGAGGTCCGCGCGGCGGCGTACGGCATCTTCACGGGGATCGCCCTCGGCTACCTGTACAGCCTCAGCGGCCAGAGCGTGCTGATGTCGAGCGGCATCGCCCTGGCAGCGGCCGCGGGCGTCGCGGTGGGCGCGTTCTACCGCTACCACGCGCGCGAGGCCTGAAACCGGCCCCCAAGGCCCTGGCGCCCGGTCGTCGGCCCCTCCCGCAGGGGCCTTACGGCCGAGCGGATCGTGGTCTTTCGCCCGAGGCGGAGCCCGGCGCCCCTGTCGCAGACTGACAGAGGCGCCGGTTCCCGGGCCCGGTGGTCGAACCTCACCGTCCACTCTCCGTTGCCGAGGGCCCGGGAACCGGCGTTTTCGCGTGCCTGGTGACGGCGCTCAGCACGCCCGCCGTGCACCGGGCGCGCCGTGTTTCACGTGAAACATCGGCGGTTCACTCGCCCGGCGGTGCCTCCGCCGGGGCTTCGGCGCCGGTCCTGGCGTCCGCCGCGGTGTCCGCGGCGCTCTGGGCGGGCCTCGGGGACGGCGGTGGCACCGTGAAACGGGCCGCTTCCGCGCGCAGCATGGCGTTCAGGGCCGCGTAGGGGTCGATGGGCATGGCGGAACCTCACAGGGGTGACAGGGGTGTGGGGGTGCGCTGCTGCTCGGCCCGCTCAGCAGCGCAGGACCACACTCCGCACCGTGCGGGGCCCGCACTCCGTCTCCCCGCTCCCGTACGGGAACGCGCGCGCCGTCGCCGCCGCGGCCACCGGGGTCCCCGGCGAGGGCGCACGGCGCGGGGCGATCCCACGGGCGCAGCACCGCGGGGCGGCCCGGACCTCGGGATCCGCGGCGCCGGGGTCGGATTCCGCGGGCTCGGCCGCGGACGCGGACCGGGGCGCGGGGGCGGGACCCGCCGCGGCGGCCACGGCGCCCGCGCCGAACGCGCAGAGCAGCACGACGCAGGCCACCGTCAGGGCCCTCGCCAGTGCCGTCCGCACCGTCCGCGCGTACCGCGTCCCGCTCATTCCCGGGATGTGCCCCGACACGCCCGGCCCTGCCCCCACAGCACCCCAGAAGCCCCCGATCGGGGGACGGACACACCTCCCCCGGGCTACGGACCATCGGAAGGCGGGGGCGGGGGCGGGACCGGGTGCTAACGCGTCCGCCGGGTCCCCGTCAGGTGGGCGTGGACCGCGGTCTCGCCGGTGACGACGCGCAGTTCGGCGCGCTTGCCCGCTCCGGGCGCCCGGAGCGTGCCGACGTGGTCGATCGTGAAGACGGCCGTACGTCCGTCCGCGCGCGGGATCTCGATCGTGCGGCCCTTGCGCAGCGTGGCCAGGTGCAGGGTGGCGCTCTCCCCGGACACCATGGCCGTCCCGGCCGATCCGGGGGTGGGGCTGTCGACGTCCCAGCCGACCGCGCTGCCCGCCGAACCCGCGGTCAGCGGGATGTCGACCGCGAGGTCGGGGATGCGCAGCCGCAGCGGGCGGGCCGCCGCCAGCGGGGCGACCCCGGCGCGGCCCGCACCCCTGCGGGGGCCGTGGCCCGGGCCGTGCCCGGCGTGCTCCTCCCGCCCGTCCTCCAGCTGCTCGACGAGCCGCCGGTGGCCGGAGAGCCCGAGGGCCCGCGAGGGGAAGCCCTCCGCCGGAGCTTTGGAGGAGGTGCCGGCGGCTCCGGCGGCGCCGGGATCGCCGTCCGCGCCGTCGGTGCTGCGCAACAGCACGAGTCCGGTGCACAGCAGAGCCACCGTCACTCCGCCAACGATCCACTTCGGGCGGTGCATGGCAGTCCTCCTGAGTCCGGCCGGGTGCGGGGGAGGCCGGGATGTCCCGGGGGCAGTGGACCCCCGTCCGCCTGTCACTACCGTGTGAACGAGTGGACCTTGAGGAGGTGTCAAGGGCGTGTCGGACCGCCCGGAGCGCGTCTTCGCAGCTCGCGGCCGGTGCGGGGCGGGTTCGATCCGACGTCGGGGAGGCCCCCGAACGGGTGAGGGGCGGGGAGGCCCCGCAGCGACGCCCGTGGTCACCCGCGGAGGCCCGCGGGGCTCCCGCGAGGGCTCGGGTGAGGGCTCAGGTGAGGACCGACGCCACGACCGCCGCGCCCAGGAGCGCGGCGGCCAGGTGGATGGCCGGGTGGCCGTAGTCGCGGTACACGAGGTGCCGGACCAGACCGCCGATCGCGGCCAGGGCCGTGATGATGCCGATCTGGGCCAGCAGCATCACGGTGGAGAACTGGGCGACACCCAGCAGCGCGACGTTGACCCAGAAGGGCGCGGCGCCCGTCCAGCCCTGCCAACGCCAGCTCTGCGGGTGCCAGCCCCGCGGGTACCGGCTCTGCCGAGGCCGCGTAGCCGTTTGCATGCCGGGACCCTCCGTCGTGACGACCGAGGCGATCAGCCGATCAGCTCGTAGGCTGAACAGCTTCCTTCTGTACGGAGGAAGGAACAAGCAGGCGTTCGGCAAGAACGCCGAAGCCGAGGCCGAAAACCGCCCACAGCGTCGCCTGGATGGCGAGCGAGGCCAGCCGGAACTGCCAGATGAGCCCGGCCGGGAAATCGGCCGGGACCTCGTTGACCGCGGGCAGGAACGCGTACGCGACACCGATCGCCACGACGAACGAGGCCAGGGCGATGATGCTCGCGTTCCAGTTCCCCCGGGAAGGCGCCAGACGCCGGCCCAGGATCGTGGCCGCCGCGGCGAGGAGCACGCTGAGCGCGATCATCAGTACGTAGAGGGTGGTCCGCTTCACGACGGTGTCGGGATCACCGACCGCGGGCGGATTGGCGGGGTACTTCAGGAACGGCACCAGCGTGACCGTGAGGAACAGGCCACCCGCGACCAGCGCCGCGGTGGCCCGCGGCGTGAAGCGGCCGATGCGTCCGAGCGCGAAGCAGAAGACGAGCGCGGCGATGCCGCCGAGCGCGACCGAGTAGAGCAGGACACCGGTACCGAGCCCCGCGGTGGACTGCAGGGCCCGGCTGACCGGCGCCATCTCGGCGTGGTCGTGACCGGCGTTGGCGGCCTCTTCGAGCGAGATCGCCGCGTCCACCGTGGATTCACCGAGGAGGTACGCGACGAGGAAGGCCGCCACACCGGCCACGAGCCCGGCGAGCATGCCCCGGACCAACAGGGCACGGACGGAAATGGAGTTCATCGGTTCGTTCCCTCTTGCCGCTCGGGAGATCAGTGGCAGGGGAAGCCGAGCAGGTGGCGGCCGTCGTGCATCCACTCGTGGATGGTGTCGCCCTGGAAGACCGCGGTGGCGCCCTGCTCGGCGCCGACGAAGTAGAGCAGGACCAGCATCAGGATGCCGACGAACAGGGCCCAAGGGGCCAGTTCCTTGAGCGAGATGGGCGAAACGGCGGCGGGAGCCGTCGTGGGCACGGCGGAGTGAGCCATGGCAGAACCTCCAGGGGGAACACGCGTCCCGGTCAGTGGTGCTCTTGACGAAGGTGGCGGGTCTGACTTCCCTCCCTCGCGGGAGGATTCACAGTGGCGCGACCGTGCCGGATTCTCACCGGTACTTCCGTCATACCGTCGTCATGTCGTCCGAGACCGTACCGCGCAAGTGGCGTGAACACCACGGCGTGTGTCCGCCGTCTCACGCCCCGGGCGTGCGCTCTACCCTCGGCCCATGCCCTCTGCCGCCTCCGTGCGCCTGCTCCTCGTCACCCCCGCGCTCGACTCCGCCGCCCGCGAAGGGCGGTTCGGATCCGCGCCGCACTGCCCCGGACACCCGGGCCTGAGCGGCCTGGACACCGGCGCCTGGGCCGGTCGGACCCTGGCGGAGGTGGCCGCCGAGGACCCGGCCGCCGTGCGGCGCTGGCTCACCGACCCGGCCTACGCGCCCCCGGGCGGCGAGTCGGTGGCCGCGCTGACGGACCGGGTGGGGGCGGCCCTGGCCGGGCTCGGTGAGGGCCGCCACCGGCTGCCGGTCGAGCAGGCCGTCGTACGCGCGGCGGTCGTGCACGCGCTGGAGCTGCCGCACGCCGCCTTCTGGCGCCTCGACGTACGGCCGGAGACCGTCACCGAGCTCACCGGCCGGTCCGGCCGCTGGAACCTGCGGCTGGGCCGGCCGGAGTGAGCCCCCGACGACAGGGCCCAGGCGTGCCTAGGCGACGATCCAGTCGCTCGTGGCGATCACGGGCTGCACGCCCTCGCGGTGGATGGTGCCCTCGATGAGACCGTAGGGCCGGTCCGCGGCGAAGTAGACCTCGTTGTCGTTCTTGAGGCCGAACGGCTCCAGGTCGACGAGGAAGTGGTGCTTGTTGGGGAGGTTCAGCCGGACCTCGTTGACCCGCGGGCAGTGGTCGAGCACGCGCTCGGCCATCTGGTTCAGGGTCTGCTGGAGCGAGTACGAGTACGTCTCCGCGAAGGCGTCCAGCATGTGCTTGCGGACCTTCTTGTACGACCGGTCCCAGTCGTACTCCGGGTCGTCGGCGGCCAGCGCCGAATGCGCCCAGCGCGAGGTGACCTTGGTGGCCAGGATGCGGTCGTACGCCTCCTGCAGGGTCGTGTACTTGTCCTTGATGTAGCCGTGGAACTCGGAGTTGGTCGAGTTCATCACGGTCAGGTCCTTCAGCCCCGAGATGACCTGGAGACCGGTCGTCTCGCTGTAGGTGACCTGCGCGGTGCGCACTTCCTGGCCCTTGAGGACGAAGGAGTGCTGCTCCTTGCGGGTCGGCACCGGGATCCGCTCCCAGGCGTACTCCTCGATGCGGATCTGCGCCTCGCGGATCGGGGCCTGCGAGGAGACGAAGTGCTTGGCGAGCCGGATGCCGAAGGCCTCCGGGGAGTCGATGCCGTGCTCCTTGCCGAAGGCGTACACGGTGTTCTTGGTGGTGTCGGTCGGCAGGCAGTGGGCGTTGTCGCCGGTCAGGTGGACGTCGCGGAAGTCACCGCGGAGCGCGACCGAGACGTTGAGGTCGCGGATCTCGTGCCACGAACCGTCGCTGCCCTTGCGGGTGACCTTGACGATGCGGTTCTCGGCCTTGCCGTACTGGTTGTGGCCCAGGACGTGCTTGCTCATGCTGTCTTCCTTCGGGTACTCGGGAACACGGAGTCCGGTGTTCTGGATCCCGTACGCCCGGCGTCCAGCGCCCGTCCGGATGTCCTGGACGCGCCGCTCCCCGCCGTTCGGCCGTGACGGCCGCCCCGGGACTGACGTGCATCCCGGTCCGTAGGTGCTGAGGGGGATTGCAGCACGCGGCGGTCCGGTTCTCCCCCGTACGGATCATCCGAGAACCGGCACCCCCGCCTTGGGCGACCGCACAGAACGGCCGCCGCGCAAGGCCCCGCACGCGCCTCACGCCCCGTGCGCGTCCGCCACCGCGAGGGCCTCGTCGAGGACGGCCAGGCCCTTGGCCACGTCCGCCGCGCCGATGTTGCAGGGCGGGGCGACGTGCAGACGGTTGCCGGCGACCAGCGGCCACAGGCCGCCCTTCTTGCACGCCTCGGCGAAGGCGCCCATGGGGGCGTTGGCCGCGCCCGAGGCGGCGTACGGAACCAGCGGCTCGCGCGTCTCCCGGTCCCGTACGAGCTCGAGCGCCCAGAAAGTGCCCAGACCCCGGACCTCACCGACCGAGGGGTGGCGCTCGGCCAGCTCCCGCAGGCCCGGACCCAGCAGCTCCGCGCCGGTACGGGCGGACTGCTCGACGATGCCCTCCTCGGCCATGGTGGTGATCGTCGCGACGGCCGCGGCGCAGGCCAGGACGTGACCGGAGTAGGTCAGTCCGCCCGGGTAGGGGCGGCGTGCGAAGGTCTCGGCGATGGCGCCGGAGATGGCGACGCCGCCGAGCGGTACGTAGCCGCTGTTGACGCCCTTGGCGAAGCAGAGCAGGTCGGGGGTGACGTCCCAGTGGTCGGCGGCGAACCACGTGCCGGTGCGCCCGAAGCCGACCATGACCTCGTCCAGGATGAAGACGATGCCGAAGCGGTCGCAGAGCTCGCGCACCCCGGCGAGGTAGCCGGCCGGCGGCACGAGCACGCCCGGGGCGCCGCCGACGCTCTCCAGGATGACCGCGGCGATGGACTGCGGGCCCTCGAAGACGATCGTGTCCTCCAGGTGGCGCAGCGCCCGCGCGCACTCCTGCTCCTCGGTCTCGGCGTGGAACGGCGAGCGGTAGAGGTAGGGGCCCCAGAAGTGCACCACCCCGGCGGTCGCCGTGTCGTTGCCGAAGCGCCGGGCGTCACCGGTCAGGTTGATCGCGGCCGAAGTGGCGCCGTGGTACGAGCGGTAGGTGCTCAGCACCTTGGCGCGTCCGGTGTGCACGCGGGCCATCCGGACGGCGTTCTCCACGGCTTCGGCGCCGCCGTTGGTGAAGAAGATCTTGTCGAGGTCCCCGGGGGTGCGCTCGGCGATCAGGCGGGCCGCCTCGGAGCGGGCGTCCACGGCGAAGCCCGGGGCCAGGGTGCAGAGCCGGGCGGCCTGCTCCTGGATCGCGGCGACCACCTTGGGGTGCTGGTAGCCGATGTTGGTGTAGACGAGGGAGCTGGAGAAGTCGAGGAAGCGGTTCCCCTCGTAGTCCCAGAAGTACGAACCTTCCGCCCCGGCCACGGCGAGCGGGTCGATCAGCTCCTGGGCCGACCACGAGTGGAAGACGTGCTTGCGGTCGGCTTCCTTCACTGCGTCACGGGTGCGGGCGGCTGATGCGTTCATGAGTCGAGCGTAGTTGTCCACGATGTGGATGGGCAGGCGCATGGGCGCCGGCCGGGCCGGGGTCAGACGACGTGGCGGCCGCCGTCGACGGTCAGGACGTCGCCGGTGGTGTACGCGGCGTTCACCAGGTAGAGCGTGGCCTCGGCCACGTCCTCGGGCGTGCCCACGCGGCGCAGCGGGGTGTTGGCCGTGATCCAGTCGCGCGAGCTCTCCCAGACCTCCTCCGCCCCGTCGTACCAGGGGGTCTCGATCAGCCCGGGCGCCACCGCGTTCACCCGGATGGCGGGTCCCAGCTGGGAGGCGAGCAGCCGGGTCATGTGGTTGACCGCGGCCTTGCTGACGGCGTACGGGACGGAGCTGCCCAGGGCCCGGGTCGCGGAGACCGAGGAGATGTTCACGACCGAGGCCGCCCCGGATTCCCGCAGGTGGGGCGTGGCGGCGGTGATCATCTGCCAGGTGCCCAGCACGTTCACCTCGAAGATGTCGCGCCAGGCGTCGGCGTCCGCGGCCTCGAGGTCGTCCAGGGGGATGAAGCGGGTCCGGCCGGCGTTGTTGACCAGGATGTCGAGGCGCCCGTAGGTGTCGACCGCGGTCCGCACGATGCGGCGGGCGTCGGCGAGGTCGGACACGTCCCCCCGCACGTACGTCGCGTCCGGCAGCTCGGCGGCGAGCTCCTTGCCGGCCGCCTCGCTGCGGGCGGAGTTGACCACGACCCGGATGCCCTCGGAGGCGAGGCGGCGGGCGATCGCGGCGCCGATCCCCGACGAGGATCCGGTGATCAGGGCTACGCGGCTCTCGGTCATGTGTCCTCCTGCTCGGAACGGGGCAAGGGCCGGGGTAAGCGAGTGGATCTTAACTTATCGCATCTCGGAATTTCTTTTCCGAGATGTGGAAATCGTGGGGAAGCCTCAGGGATGTCTCAGGGGATGTCCCAGGAGAAGGAGCGAGGGGAGCGGGACGTCACCGGGGCCGTGTCACCACCCCCGGCAGCGGGCCGCGCGGACGTAGGGTGGGACGGCCGTCCGGCCCCCCGCGCCCCGGCCGGTCCCGCCGGGCCGATCCCATGATTGATTACGGGAGGGCGGGGTAGGCGGTGGGCGAGCGGAGGTGGGCCGGGTGATGGCGGAGCGGTTCTCGGTCGAGGCGACCCATGTGGAGGGCGCGACCGTCCTCGCGCTGGCCGGCGAGCTCGACCACGACACGGCGGACCCCCTGCGGGCGGCCCTGGAGGCGGCGCTGTCCCGCGACGACGGCGGCCGCCTGCTCGTGGACTGCGCCCAGCTGCTCTTCTGCGACTCGACGGGGCTCAACGCCCTGCTGCGGGCCCGGCTGACGGCGGGTGAGACGGGGCGGCGACTGGAGCTGGCCGGGCTGCGACAGCCCGTGGCCAGGATGTTCCGAACGACGG
Organism: Streptomyces sp. NPDC002138; assembly: GCF_040296485.1. Classification (NCBI taxonomy): domain Bacteria; kingdom Bacillati; phylum Actinomycetota; class Actinomycetes; order Kitasatosporales; family Streptomycetaceae; genus Streptomyces; species Streptomyces sp. NPDC002138. The sequence goes on from NZ_JBEOXE010000034.1 coordinate 69,531, forward strand.
GGGCCGACGGGGTCTTCCTCGTCCACGATGATCTCGCCGCGGCCCTCGCGCACGACGGAGGCGGCGGGCCCGGTGAGTGAACCCGAACAGGTGACGGAAACCGAGCAGGTCCGGCGGCTGGTGCTCGGCGGGCCGGTGTCCGGAGTGGTCACCCGCTGCCGCGACTTCACCCGGCGCGCCCTGACCGACTGGCACTGGCTCCCCGGCGGCGGAGCACCGGGCAGCCGGCCGCAGGAGTACCGGGAGGACGCGTCGGAGGTCGAAGAGGCCGCCGAGGACGTCCTGCTGATGGTCTCCGAGCTGGTGACCAATGCCTGCATGCACGCGGGCGGCCCCGGCGCGCTCGTCCTGCGGTACAGCGTCGGCGGGCTGCGCATGGAGGTCAGCGACGGGAGCCCCGAGCACCCCCGTCACCGGTCCCCGGGGAATCCGTCCGTGCCCGGCGGCCACGGACTGGTGGTCCTCGAACGCCTCTCCCGCGAGTGGGGCTGGGAGCGGAACGAGGTGGTGGGCGGCAAGACCGTGTGGGCCGAAGTGGCCTCACCGCTCGCACCCCCCACCAAGCCGCCCACCGAGGGAGCCGCTTCTTCCTAGGCCGTGCGACTCGGGGCGGGGCGGGCCGGCTCAGGCCGGGTCGTCCGGGTCCTCCAGCAGGCCCGTGCGGAGCCGGGCCAGGGTCCGCGTGAGCAGCCGGGACACGTGCATCTGGGACAGGCCCAGCCGGTCGCCGATCTCGGACTGGGTCAGCTCCTCGCCGAAGCGCAGCGCGAGCAGGGCGCGCTCCCGCTCCGGCAGCACCGACAGCAGCGGCTTGAGGGACTCCAGGCACTCGATGCGGTCGTACGCGTCCTCGTCCTCGCCCAGGACCGGCTGGCTGTCGAAGGACTCGCCCTCGTTGTCGCCCTGCACCGGGGCGTCCAGCGAGCGCGCCGAATAGGCGATGGCGGCCTTGCGGCCCTCCGCCAGCTCCGCCGCCGAGACGTCCAGCCGCTCGGCCAGCTCCTCCTCGGTCGGGATGCGACCGAGGTCCTGTTCCATGGAGTCCTGCGCCTTGGCCGTGTCCAGGCGCAGCTCCTGGAGGCGGCGCGGGACCTTCACGGCCCAGCTGGTGTCGCGGAAGAACCGCTTGATCTCACCCGTGATCGTGGGCATCGCGAAGGTGGTGAATTCCGCGCCGCGCCCGGGGTCGTAGCGGTTGATGGCCTTGATCAGGCCGACGGTGCCGACCTGGATGATGTCCTCGACCGGTTCGCTGCGCCCGCGGAACCGGCGGGCGGCGTACTTGACCAGGCTGAGGTTCAGTTCGACGAGCGTGTTGCGGACGTACGAATACTCGACGGTGCCCTCTTCGAGGGCCCGCAGACGCGCGAACAAGGTCGTCGACAGGGTCCGGGCCTCGGTGGTGCTCACCTTGAGCGGTTCCTCCGGTATGCCCTCCATGAGCTGGCGACGGTCATCTGTTCGAAGCATGTGGTGCTCCTCCGACGGGTGGTCGCACTGCCTGTTCGCGGCACGGCCGTCGTGCGAGCTGACGTGTTCGATATACCCGCTGACCGCTGGGCTTACCCGTACGAGTGACCTGGGGCACACCGCGGGGTCCCCGAGGGAGCACACTGGAGGCCCTTGAGGACCGGGAGCCGGGACATGAGCGGGGACACCAGCAGCCGGGAGCCGATCCGCGGCATCCGTAGCGCCGCCGACGAGGCCCTGGCCGCGGCCGTCTCGGCGCTGACCGCCGAGGTCGCCGAGCTGCACGACGACCGGGCCCGCCGGAGGCTGCTCGACCTGGCCACCGGGGTGCTCGTCGACCAGCTCCGGGTGACCCCGGCCGAGGCGGCCGACCACCTGCTGGAGCTGGCCGTCAGCACCGGGCTCAGCGCCGGTGACCTGGCCGCCGACATCCTCAACGCCGCCGCGAAGTCCATGGTCGGCGAGGTCCCGGCCGAGGCCCGGCGGATCCGCCGGGCCACCTCCGCCGTCCTCGCGACCGATACCGCGGGGGAGGCCGCCGTCACCCTGCTGGACGAGGGGCTGCGCCGGATCGGGGTGCGCACGCTCTACCTCTGGCGCCGGACCGCGACCGACTGCCTGGCGCTGGCGGGGCAGGCCGGAGCGGGCCCGCAGGAGGCCCGGCACTGGCAGTGGGTGCCGCCGGACACCCCGCTGCACCGGGTGCTGTGGGAGGGCTCCGCCTGGTGGGGCGTGGACGACTGGCTGCCGGGCGGGACCGGGACGCGGGCGGTCCTGCCGCTGCGCCGCCACGGGCACATCGTCGGGGTGGCGCTGTGCGTGTGGGACACCGCCCGGGAGCTCGACGAGCGGATCCGGCGCACCGCCGAGTTGCTGTGCGAGCCCTGCGGGGCGCTGCTGGGCGACCCCGGGCCGCCCGGAACCCCCGCCGCGGAGGCCTCGCTGCTGGAGCTGGCATCCGGCCCGGCGGCGCTGCTGGCGGCGGACGGCACGCTGGAGTACGTGAACCCGGCCGCGCGCACGGCTCTGGGCGCGGTGCGCAACCCGGTGGGCCGGAGCGGGGCCGCGGTGTTCCCGTACGCCTGGAGCGCGCTCGGGGCCGCCGCCGGGCGGGCGGGGCCGCAGCGGCTCGGGCGCGTGGGCGCCCTGGACGACGTACGCGTGCTGCCGCTGGGCCAGGGCCGGACCGCCGTGCTGTGGGAAGCGGCGGCCCTGCGCGGTGAGGCGCTGGCCCGGGCGCTGGGGCGGCTGGAGCGGGTCGGGTACTTCGAGGAGGACCTGCTGACCGGCGCCGTGCACTGGAGCCGGGAGACCTACACCCTCTTCGGGATGGACCGGGACGCGCCGCCGGTGCCGCTGGCCCGGCTCGGTCCCCGGCTGCACCCCGAGGACGTTCCGCTGCTGGAGGAGCTGCTCGCCACCCTGACGGAGGACGGGCACGGCAGCCGGGCGCTGGTCCGGGCGATCCGGGCCGACGGCGGGGTCCGGCACGTGCGGATCGCGGCCGAGCCGCTGCTGTCGGGGGCCGCGCTGACCGGGCTCACCGGCGTCTACCAGGACGTTTCCGCGCAGCACCACAGCGAGGTCGCACTGTCGGCGGCCCAGGAGGACGCGACGGCGCGGGCCCGTTTCGTGCTCCAGCTCCAGCGGGCGATCGTGCCGGAGGCGCCCTCCTCGGCGCAGCCCGCGGGCGGCCTGGACATCGCGGCCCGCTACCGGCCCGCCTCCCAGGACTATCTGGTCGGCGGCGACTGGTACGACGTACTGGTCCTGCCGGACGGCCGGGTGCTGCTCGCGGTCGGGGACGTCGCGGGGCACGGTATCGACGCGGCGACCAGCATGGTCGTGCTCCGCAACGCCCTGCGCGGGCTCGCGGTGACCGGCGCGGACCCCGGCGCCCTGATGGCCTGGCTCAACGAGGTCACCCTGGGGGCCCGGGGCGCGCCCACGGCGACGGCGGTGTGCGCGGTGTACGACCCGGCGGCCGGCTCGCTGCGCTGGGCCGGGGCGGGCCATCCGCCCGCGCTGCTGCTGCGCGAGGGCCGGGCGCGAATGCTGGAGGCGCCGCACAACGTCCTGCTCGGGGCGGCCGCGGGGATCGGCTACGAGGAGGCGTGCCTGCCCCTGTACCCGGGGGACACCCTGCTGCTGTACACGGACGGGTTCGTGGAGCGGCGGCACGTGAGCATGGACCGGAGCCTGGGCGCGCTGCGGCGGGCGGCCGAGCGGGTGGGGGCCGGCCCTGTGGAGACGATGGCCGACGAGCTGCTGGCGGCGGTCACCGGGGACACGGACGACGACACGAGCCTGGTGGTGGTGCGGGTGCCGCGCCGGGGCGCGGGGCCCGGCGCGGCCGCCGGGCCGGACCGGGGCATGAGGCCGGACCGGGGCGTTAGGGAGCCGTAAAAGCCGCCTTCGGGGGCGTATGGGCCCCGTCAAGGAAGGCTGCGGCGGCCCGATCAGGGGTTCCACTCGGAGGTGTCCGAAAGTCGTCCCCGGAATCCTCAGGAGCTCACGATGGCCGATCTGGCCTTCGTCGTCACCACGATCGCGGTCTTCGCGCTGGTGGCCTTCGTCGCCAAGGGGGTGACCAAGCTGTGACCGCCGAAAACGTGGTGGGCCTGCTGGTCGCCGTCGCACTGCTGGGCTACCTGATCGTCGCCCTCGTGTTCCCGGAGAGGTTCTAGCCCCGATGAGTCCCGTTCTTGCCGGGGTGCTCCAGCTGCTCGCGCTCGTCGCGGCGCTGGCCCTCGCGTACCGCCCGCTGGGTGAGTACATGGCCCGCGTCTACTCCTCGGAGCGGCACTACGCCCCCGAGAAGTGGATGTACAAGGCCATCGGCGCGAACCCGGCGGCACAGATGCGCTGGCCCGCCTACCTGCGCGCCGTGCTCTCCTTCTCCGCCGTGAGCGTCCTGTTCCTCTACGGTCTGCAGCGCCTCCAGGGCGTGCTGCCCGGCTCGCTCGGCTTCTCCTCGGTCAAGCCGGACCAGGCCTTCAACACCGCCGTCTCCTTCGTGGCGAACACCAACTGGCAGTCGTACTCCGGCGAGCAGGCCATGGGCCACGTCGTGCAGACCGGCGGCCTGGCGGTGCAGAACTTCGTCTCGGCCGCGGTCGGCATGGCCGTCGCCGTGGCCCTGGTCCGGGGCCTCGCCCGCTCCCGCACCGGTGAGCTGGGCAATTTCTGGGCCGACCTGGTGCGCGGGACCGTACGGATCCTGCTGCCGCTGTCGGTCGTGGGCGCGCTGGTCCTCGTCGCGTGCGGGGTCATCCAGAACTTCTCGGGGATCCACGAGGTCGGGCAGTTCCTGGGCGGGACGCAGCAGTGGAACGGCGGGGCGGTGGCCTCGCAGGAGGTCATCAAGGAGCTGGGCACCAACGGCGGCGGCTACTTCAACGCCAACTCCGCCCACCCCTTCGAGAATCCGACGCCCTTCTCCAACCTCTTCGAGATCTTCCTGATCCTGCTGATCCCGTTCTCGATGACCCGCACCTTCGGCCGCATGGCCGGTTCCGTCCGGCAGGGCTACGCGATCCTGGCGACGATGGCCACGATCTGGCTCGGTTTCACCGCGCTGATGATGTGGACCGAATTCGCCCACCACGGGCCGGCGTTGCAGCTCGCGGGCGGGGCGATGGAGGGCAAGGAGACCCGCTTCGGCGTGGGCGCCTCGGCGATCTTCTCGGTCGCCACGACGCTCACCTCGACCGGTGCGGTCAACTCCTTCCACTCCTCCTACACCGGCCTTGGCGGCGGCATCCAGATGCTGGGCATGCAGCTCGGCGAGATCGCCCCGGGCGGCGTCGGCTCCGGCCTCTACGGCATGCTGATCATGGCGATCATCGCGGTGTTCATCGCGGGCCTGATGGTCGGCCGGACCCCCGAATACCTGGGCAAGAAGATCGGCACCCGCGAGATCAAGCTCGCGGCCTGCTACATCCTGATCACCCCGGCGCTGGTCCTGGGCTTCACCGCCGTGGCGATGGCGCTGAGTGGGCCGCGCGCGTCGATGGCCAACTCCGGTGCGCACGGCTTCTCGGAGATCCTCTACGCCTACACCTCGGGCGCGAACAACAACGGCTCCGCCTTCGCAGGCCTGAGCGCCGACACCCCGTGGTTCAACACCACCATCGGCCTCGCCATGCTGCTGGGCCGGTTCCTGCCCATGGTCTTCGTCCTCGCGCTGGCCGGCTCGCTCGCGGAACAGCGGCCCGTACCGGCCACCGTGGGCACCCTGCGCACCGAGAAGCCGCTGTTCACGGGCCTTCTCGTCGGCACGATCATCATCATCACCGGACTGACGTACTTCCCGGCCCTGGCGCTGGGCCCGCTCGCGGAAGGGCTCGCCTCATGAGCACGGCCACCCCCACCCCCACTCGCCCCGCACCGCACCAGGACGCCCCGACCGGCCCCGCGCCGGACGCAGGGCGGGTCGGCGGCGGGCTCTTCGACCCCAAGCAGCTGCTGAAGTCCTTCCCCGACGCGGTCCGCAAGCTCGACCCGCGGGTGATGGTCAGGTCGCCCGTCATGTTCGTGGTGCTGATCGGCTCGGTGGTCACCACCGTGCTGGCGGCCATGAACCCCGGTGACGGGTTCGGCTGGGCCATCACGGCCTGGCTCTGGCTGACCACGGTCTTCGCGAACCTCGCCGAGGCGGTCGCCGAGGGCCGGGGCAAGGCCCAGGCCGAGACGCTGCGCAAGGCCAAGACCGACACGGTGGCCCGGCGCCTGACCGGCGGCGCGGAGGAGGCCGTTCCCGGCACCGAGCTGAGGATCGGCGACCTGGTCGTCTGCGAGGCAGGGGACGTCATACCGGGCGACGGTGACGTCGTCGAGGGCGTCGCCTCCGTCGACGAGTCGGCGATCACCGGCGAATCGGCTCCGGTCATCCGGGAGTCGGGCGGCGACCGCTCGGCCGTCACCGGCGGCACCAAGGTGCTCTCGGACCGCGTGGTCATCAAGATCACGACCAAGCCCGGTGAGACCTTCATCGACCGGATGATCAATCTGGTCGAGGGCGCCTCCCGGCAGAAGACCCCGAACGAGATCGCCCTCAACATCCTGCTGGCGTCCCTCACCATCGTCTTCCTGCTGGCGGTGGTCACCCTCCAGCCGTTCGCGATCTACGCGGGCGCCAAGCAGTCGATGATCGTGCTGACCGCGCTGCTGGTCTGCCTGATCCCGACCACCATCGGGGCCCTGCTCTCCGCGATCGGCATCGCGGGCATGGACCGGCTCGTCCAGCGCAACGTCCTCGCCATGTCGGGGCGCGCGGTCGAGGCCGCCGGAGACGTCTCGACCCTGCTGCTCGACAAGACCGGCACCATCACCCTCGGCAACCGCCAGGCCTGCGAGTTCGTGCCCGTCGAGGGTGCCGGAGCCGCCGAGCTGGCCGACGCGGCCCAGCTGTCCTCGCTGGCCGACGAGACCCCCGAGGGCCGCTCGATCGTGGTGCTGGCGAAGGAGGAGTACGGGCTGCGCGAGCGCCACCAGGGCGAGCTCGCCCACGCCGAATGGATCCCCTTCACCGCCCAGACCCGGATGTCCGGCGTCGACCTCGACGAGGACGGCGCGCGGCGCGAGGTCCGCAAGGGCGCCGCCCAGTCGATCCTGGCGTGGGTGGACGAACAGGGCGGTACGGTCGCCCCCGACGCCCGCGCGAAGGTGGACGCGATCTCCGCGGCCGGTGGCACTCCGCTGCTCGTCGCGCTCCGGGACGCCAAGGGCGCGCGGGTCCTCGGCGTCGTTCACCTCAAGGACGTGGTCAAGGAGGGCATGCGGGAGCGGTTCGACGAGCTGCGCCGGATGGGCATCAAGACGGTCATGATCACGGGTGACAACCCGCTGACCGCCCAGGCCATCGCCGAAGAGGCGGGTGTCGACGACTTCCTCGCCGAGGCCACTCCCGAGGACAAGATGGCCCTCATCAAGCGGGAGCAGGCGGGCGGCAAGCTCGTCGCGATGACGGGTGACGGCACCAACGACGCCCCGGCCCTGGCCCAGGCGGACGTGGGCGTGGCCATGAACACCGGTACCTCGGCCGCCAAGGAGGCCGGGAACATGGTGGACCTGGACTCCGACCCCACCAAGCTCATCGAGATCGTGGAGATCGGCAAGCAGCTCCTGATCACCCGCGGGGCGCTGACGACCTTCTCCATCGCCAACGACGTCGCGAAGTACTTCGCGATCATCCCGGCCATGTTCGCGGTGGTCTACCCGGGCCTGGACAAGCTCAACGTCATGGGCCTGCACTCGCCGGAATCGGCGATCCTGTCGGCCGTCGTCTTCAACGCGCTGATCATCATCGCCCTGGTCCCGCTCGCCCTCAAGGGCGTCCGCTACCGGCCGACCAGCGCCGACAAGATGCTCCGCCGCAACCTCGGCATCTACGGACTGGGCGGCCTGATCGCCCCGTTCATCGGGATCAAGCTCATCGACATGCTCATCTCCCTCATCCCCGGGCTGCGCTGAATTAGGAACGTGCTGATCGCCATGAACAACTCCGTAGGAAACACCGCCCGCCTGCTCTGGGCAGGTCTGCGCGCGCTCCTGGTGCTGACCCTTGTCTGCGGCGTCCTCTACCCGCTCGCCGTGACCGGCGTCGCCCAGGTCGCTTTCAGCGACAAGGCCAACGGCTCCGAGGTCGCGGACGGGACCGGCACCGTCGTGGGCTCCTCCCTCATCGGGCAGGGCTACGGCGACGACCCGCGCTGGTTCCAGCCCCGGCCCGCGGCCGGGCTGGGCCAGAACACCATCAACGCCCAGTACGCGCTGCTGATCTCCGGCGCCTCCAACAAGGCCGCCGACAACCCCGACCTGGTGAAGGCGGTCCGCGAGGCCCAGCGGAAGATCGTCGCGGACAACACCGTCCCCGGCTTCACCCCGGAGATCGCGCGGATCCCCGCCGACGCCGTGACCTCCTCGGGCTCCGGCCTGGACCCGCACATCTCCCCGGCCTACGCCGCGCTCCAGGTCCCCCGGATCGCGGAGCGCAACCACCTCCCGGTCACCCGGGTCGAGAAGCTCGTCGCCGCCCACACCGAGGGACGGACCCTGGGCTTCATGGGCGAACCGCGGGTCAACGTCCTGGAGTTGAACGTGGCGCTGAAGTCCCTGACGGGCTGAGCCCGCGGACGGCATCCCGGCGACCCGAAGGGGTCCGGCCGCCAGGCGGCCGGACCCCTTCGGCGTGCGGGGGAAGCGGTCAGGAGCTGTACGGGCGGGCGGTGCGGCCCTCGCGCAGGGTGGTGGTCCACCAGGTCAGCCGGTCGAGGAGGTGCTTGGCGGCGCCGGCCGCACCCTTCGGGTCGTGGGCCTGGCCGCCCTCGGCGAAGTGGTCCCACGCACCGTGGAAGCTCACCGAGTCGCGGATCGTGACGCAGTGCAGCTCGGCGAAGACCTGGCGCAGGTGCTCGACGGCGCGCAGACCGCCGGAGACGCCGCCGTACGACACGAAGGCGACCGGCTTGGCGTGCCACTGGGTCGTGTGCAGGTCGAGGAAGTGCTTCAGCTGGGCCGGGTAACTGTGGTTGTACTCGGGGGTGATGACGACGAACGCGTCCGCCGCGGCGACGCGCTCGGAGAGCACCTCCAGCGCGGGGGTTCTCGGGGTGCCCCAGTTCGGGTGCGCGGCGGGCAGTTCCAGCGTGGCGACATCGATGACGTCGATCTCGAAACCGGCGTGCTCGGTGGCGAGCGAGGTGAACCAGTCGGCGACGGTCGGGCCGAAGCGGCCTTCGCGGGTGGAGCCGACGATGATGGCCAGCTTGTTCAGAGGCGTGTTGTTGTCCATGCCAGGGAGGGTACGTCCGGGCTGATCTTGGTCAACCAGGCGGGTGTTTCACGTGAAACAAATGAGTGTTTCACGTGAAACACGTCGTTTGCCTCACTCGGTCGCGATCCCGAAGTCGTGTACCAGGGACGCCAGTCCACCCGGATACCCCTTGCCGCCCGCCACGAAGGACCAGTCGCCGCCCGCCCTGCGCCGGAACGATCCCAGGACCAGGGCGGTCTCCCCGGGCCGGCCTTCGTTCACCTCCAGCTGATCCAACTCCTTGCCCTCGGCGTCCAGTAGCCGGATCCGGGCGGCGGTGAAGCCGGACAGGTCGGCGTTCGGATGGGTCTCCGGATCCACCGCCGCGACCAGCACCAGCCGGTCGGCGCGGTCGGGCAGCGCGTCGAAGGCCACCTCGATCGCGGCCCGGTCCGGCGGGGTGTGCGGACGGCTGCGCACCGAACCGTCGGGAGTGCGGTCGTTGTTGTAGAAGACGAAGTGCTCGTCGCTCAGCGCGCGCGTCCCCTCGCACACGAGGGCGCACACATCGAGCGGGACCGTGCCGGACCAGCACATGCCGAGCACGTTGTACTCGGGGGCGGGCGCCGGGCCCCGGTCGGCGGCGCGCTGGGCGGGGACGGCCGCGACCGGGCGGCCGCCGTCACCGAGCCGGCCGCGCAGCCCGTGGCGGTGCAGCAGGTCCACCAGCTCCGGTCCGGAGATCAGCTCCAGCGGTTTGCCCTGGGCGAAGGTGTGCGACCCCGGACCGAAGCCCGAAGTGGTCACCAGCACGCCCTTGTTGGCCCCGGCTCCCTGGACCGTGCCGTACAGGTCCCGCACGGCGGTCGGCGGGACGGTGTTGCGGTAGCGCTTGACCTGCACCACGATCGTGCCGCCGCGGATCGGGGTGGGGTCGGTGGCGTCCACGTCCACACCGCCGTCGTTCGACCGCTGGGTCATCACGGCCTGCATCCCCATCGCCCGGAACAACTCGGCGACCAGACCCTCGAATTCGATGGGGTCCATCGAGAACAGATCGGGCTCCTCGGCCCCCGCGCCGCCGCCGCTCCCGTCGCCGGTGTGGCTCCCGTGCGTGACCATGCCCGAGCCGACGTCCTGCGGCGTCCGGGCCGGACGTACGGCCGTCAGCAGGTCCGGGCGGGCCGACAACTGACCCCGCAGAGCGCCGGTCAGACAGTCCACCGGGTTGACCTGGGCCAGGTGGAGAGCGGCGAAGGACGCTCGGGTCGCCATCACCGTGGTCAGGAAGATCTGCGCGGGGCGGCCGGTCGCCGGGTCGTGGTCGTCGACGTACCCGTTGAGGGCCACCGACTCCAGGGCGCCGAACTCGTCCGCCTCGAACAGGTCGCGCAGCACCAGCAGGGCGCACTGCGCCAGCAGATCGCGGTAGACGGCCCGGCGCTGGCCCGCGGGCAGCGGGGACTCCTTGTCCTGGTCCGTGCTCGGCATGTACCGCACCGACTTCGCGGTCGGCACCACGTCGAAGCCCGGCAGCTCCCAGTTCAGGACCAGCTGGCGGGCCCCCGGGTCGTAGGCCGCGGTCAGCGCGCGCGGCAGCTCCCCGGGCCAGGCCGAGGACGCGTACAGCGCGGCCGAGAAGTACTCGACGGCGGAGTCGGGGTCCCCGGCCCGCAGCGAGGCGGCCAGCTCCGCTATCCCCGCGTTGTGCGCGCGGATCTCCCCGAGCTGCCCACCCGCCCACCGGTCGTACTGGGCGCGGTACGCGTCGAGCTGTTGGCGGCGCTGCGTCTCGGCGGCCTGGGCCGCGTGCCAGGCCTGCGTGTACCGGGCGTGGGCCTCGGCCTCGGCCTGCGCCCGGCGGCCCGCCCCGATGCCCCAGCCGTTCTGCGCGGGGAACTGGTGCGGCTCCGGCATCGGCACGGGGTGGGCCAGCTGCCCCGGGTCGAAGCCCTCGACCTGCTCGGGCCGGCGCAGCGTGGCGATCCGGAAGGCGGGGGCGGCGCAGCCCTGGCCGAGCAGCCCCTGGAGGGCGGCGACCTGCTGTTCGAGCTGTTCGGTGAGCCGCCGCGCCTCGGCGTCCCGGTACTGGCGGTAGGCCGCCTTCTGTTCGCGCAGGCCCCGGGCCGTCTCCCGTTCGTGGGCGCGCTGGGCCCGTTCGCGTTCCCGCTGCTGCAGGACCTGCGAGCGTTGCTGCTGGCGCTGGGCCTCGGCCCAGATCCCGACCAGTCCACTGGAACGACGACTCATCCGCCCCGGCCCTCCCCGACCCCGTGCGATACCCCCGCAAACCCTAGCGGTTGGAGGGCACGGCTCAGGGCCGGTCGCCACGGATGGTGACCGGCCCTGTGCCGCGCTCGGATTCCCTCGGGGTCCGTCCCCCGGCCGCTACTTGGGCATCAGGACGGTGTCGACGATGTAGACCGTGGCGTTGGCGGTCGGGACGTTGCCGCAGACCACCTGGGAGGTGTCGTTGACCTGGTAGGAGGTGCCGGACCCGGTGGTGGTGATCTTGCCCTTCTCCAGGGTGTCGAAGGAGCCGTTCTCCAACTGCTTCGGGGTGAGCTTCTGGCCCACCACGTGGTAGGTGAGGATCTTCGTCAGCTGGGCCTTGTCCGCGAGGACCTTGTCCAGGTCGGCCTTCGGGATCTTGGCGAACGCCTCGTTGGTCGGGGCGAAGACGGTGAGGTCCTTCGCGTTGTTGAGGGTGTCGACCAGACCGGCCTGCTTCACCGCGGCGACCAGGGTGGACAGGGCCGGGTTGTGGGAGGCGGCCGTGGCGACCGGGTCCTTGGCCATGCCGTCGAAGCTGCCCGCGCCGGTGGCGGGGACGCCCGCGCAGGCCGGGCCGAACGGCTTGTCCATGGTCATCGACTGGTCCATGGCGGGCGAACTGGCGGCCGCGGCCGCGGAGTCTCCGGCGGCCGGTGCCGCGGCGCTGTTCTTGCCCGCGTCGGAACAGGCGGCCAGGGCGAAGGGCAGCACGGCCGCGGTGGCCACGGCGAGGGCGGTACGGCGGAAACGAAGGGTGCTCATTGCGTTCTCCATGAGTGGGATGTCGTTCTTCGGGGGTGGGTGGAGGTGCGTGGGGGGGACGTGGGCCCGGCGGTCAGCCGGGGGTGACGAAGACGCTGTGCCAGCCGCTGGCTCCGTCGGGGATGGTCTGGGTGCGCCGGTCGGTCTGGAGCAGGCCGGCGCCGTCGGTGGCGCGGACGGTGAGGGTGTGGCCGCCCGGGGTGGTCTTCCAGGGGAGGGACCACTGCCGCCAGGTGTCGACGGTGTCCTGGTCCGCGAGGTCGGCCCGCTGCCACGGGCCGTCGTCGATGCGTACCTCGACGGCCTGGATGCCCCGGTGCTGGGCCCAGGCGACCCCGCCGACCATCACCGTGGTGTCGGCCGGGGGCCGGGCGAACGGCTTGGGGGTGTCGATCCGGGCCTGCGTCTTGATGGGCGCGCGCCGGGCCCACTTCCGCTTGACCCAGTACGGGTCGTAGGCGTCGAAGGTGGTCAGCTCGATGTCCTGGATCCACTTGCAGGCGGACACGTACCCGTACAGGCCGGGGACGACCATGCGGACGGGGAAGCCGTGCTCGAAGGGGAGCGGCTCCCCGTTCATGCCGACCGCGAGCATCGCGTCGCGGCCGTCCATGACGTCCTCGACCGGGCTCCCGAGGGTCATCCCGTCGACGGAGCGGGCCACCAGCTGGTCGGCCGGACCGCCGCGCGAGGGCGGTCGTACACCGGCCTCGCGGAGCAGGTCGGCCAGCGGGACGCCCAGCCAGCGGGCGTTGCCGACGTACGGCCCGCCCACCTCGTTGGACACGCAGGTGAGGGTGACGTCGCGCTCGATCAGGTCCCGGCCGAGCAGCTCCTGGTAGGAGTACGTGCGCGGGCGGCCCACGCCCTTGCCGTGCAGCCGCAGCCGCCAGCCGTCGGCGTCGACCTTCGGCACCACCAGCGCGGTGTCGACCCGGTAGAAGTCGGCGTTGGGGGTGGTGAAGGCGCTGATCCCGGGGATCCGCAGGGCCGCCCGGGCCGGCACCGGCGCGGCCGGGGAGGCGGGCGCGGGCAGGCGCACCGCGGCCCGCGAGGCCACCGCGCCCTGGCCGCGGCGCCCGGACAGGGTCCGCCCCAGGGCGCCCGCGCCGGTGGCGGCCAGGACCGTCGCCCCGGCGGCGACCAGGAACCCGCGCCGGTCGAGGCGGCCCACGGCCCCGCGCGGCCCGGCCGGGGATTCCCGGAGCCGTCCGACGAGCCCGTACAGGACCACGGAACCCGCGGCCGCTCCGATGAGGGAGGGCAGCGCGTCGGCGGCGCCCGACGCGTCGGGTCGGCCGAGCGCGGCCGCCGCGCCGAGCAGGCCGAAGGCCAGGACGCCCGCGGCTCCGGCCCGGCGGTGGCGCAGGGCGAACAGCCCGAGCAGCAGGGCCAGGAAGCCGAGGGCCGTGAGGATGCCGAGCTGGAGGACGAGCTTGTCGTTCGTGCCGAAGTGCCGGATGGCGAAGTCCTTGACCGGCGCCGGAGTGCGGTCGATGGCCGCGCCGCCGACAGCGGTGACGGGGCCCGCCTGGGGCCGCACGAAGGAGGCGATCAGCTCCGCGACCGCCAGCGCCGTGTACCCGGAGAGCAGGCCGCTCGACGCGGCGAGTGCGCCGCGCTTCAGGGTCGATCGGTTGATGGTCACATCTGCCATTCGGCGCCCCGGGGCCACCGGATGGGTGCGGTCGGCGGGTTCACCCGCCGGAGCGAGCGGCGGACCGGCCGTTGACGGGACCGCTCCGGGGCGCCGACCTGCGCCGCTCCACCGGTTTCACCGGCCCACGGACCAATCCGGAAGGGCGTCGGCACCGAAGCACCCATGACCCGGGGCTCGTCCCCATGCCGCGCGCCGCGAAGGGCTGCCCATGCAAGCGATCCAGCGAAGGTTCCCCACGCCCCCGGGGCCCGTGGGGCGCCCACCGTGCGAGCGGTGCCGGCGGAGGGCCGCCCGGTGAGGCAGGCCGCCCGCCTCGGCGGGGGCGAGGGAGACCGCCACGAGCAGAGCGCCCGGCCCGATCCGGCCGAGCTGATGGCCCGGGTCGCGCTCGGCGACCAGGAGGCCTTCGCCGCGCTGTACGACGTGATCGCCGGACCCGTGTTCGGCATCGTCCTCAAGGTCCTGCGGGACCGTGCGCAGTCCGAGGAGGTGACCCAGGAAGTGATGATCGAGGTCTGGCGGGGCGCCGCCCGCTACCAGCCCGCGCAGGGTTCCGTCGCGACCTGGACGGCCACCCTCGCGCACCGCCGCGCCGTGGACCGGGTGCGCTCCGCGCAGGCGGCCGCCAACCGCGACCACAAGGACGCGCTGGGCGCGCTGACCCGGCCCTACGACGAGGTCAGCGAGCAGGTGGAGACCCGGCTGGAGAGCGAGCAGGTGCGCCGCTGCCTGCGCCGGCTGACCGAACTCCAGCGGGAGACCGTCACCCTGGCCTACTACCAGGGCCTGACCTACCGCGAGGTGGCGCAGACCCTGGACACCCCGCTCCCGACCATCAAGACCCGAATGCGCGACGGACTGATCCGGCTGCGCGACTGCATGGGGGTGACCACGTGAAGACCGAAGACCCGCACGCCCTCACCGGTGCGTACGCGCTGGACGCCCTGGGCCCCGACGAACACCACGCCTTCACGCGGCACCTGGACCACTGCGCGTCCTGCGCCCAGGAGGTGCGGGAGTTCGCCGCGACCGCGGCCCGGCTGGCGTCGGCGGCCGCCGTGGTCCCGCCGCCGGACCTCAAGGCACTGGTGCTGGAGCGCATCGACACCGTGCGCCAACTGCCGCCGCGGGTACCGGCTCCGGGGCGGTACGCCGTGCTCACCGCCCTGGTCCGGCGGCGCGGCGGGGTCTTCGTGATCGCCGCCAGCCTCGCCGCGGCCGCTTCCTTCGGGGCGATCGCCCTGGGGCAGCACGAGCGGGCACAGCTGGCGGAGCGGGTGCGGCAGTCCGCGCAGCGGGAGGCCGACCGGGCCGGGGAGCGCAGCGAGGCGCTGGCCGCGGTGCTGGCCGCCCCGGACGCCCGTACCGCCAGCGGCCGGACCGCGGCCGGGGCCAGGGTCACCGTCGTGACCTCGGCCGCCCGCGACCAGGCGGTCGTGCTGGCCGGGCAGTTGCCGCCGACGCCCGCCGGGACGACGTACCAGCTGTGGTTCTCGGAGCACGGCTCGATGCGCCCGGCCGGGCTGCTGGGCGGCGGGCACGCGCTGCTGCTGGACGGGGCGGTCCGGGACGCGACGGCGATCGGGCTCACCGTCGAACCGGCGGGCGGCTCGGCGCGGCCCACCAGCGCTCCGCTCCTCGTCATGGCGCTGCCCGCCTAGGGGGTGTCTGACGGATGTCCGCGGCGTCGCGGCGCCCGGCACGCGCTCTCGCCGCACCGACCGAAAACCCGAGTACGTCCAGTACACGGG
>NZ_JBEOXE010000035.1:0-83819 GCF_040296485.1 Streptomyces sp. NPDC002138
GGACGGCCGTGACGGCCGCCGCGTCCAGCAGGGCCCGCGGCGAGCCGGTCGCACCGCTGCCGCGCCGCCGCTCGGTGCCGAGCAGCGCGGCGGCGACCAGCTCGTCCCAGTCCGCGGGCGCGACCCCGCCCCCGTGTTTCTCCCCGTTCATGTGCCCCTCCCTCGTCGTCGCTTGCCTGCCGTGCGCTCCGGTCCCGCCCCCTCCGCGGGACCGGAGCAGTCTCCGTACCTCTCTATGGACCGGATCTCCGGAAGAGACGGCCTAGCTGGCGTGGTTGTCGTTCATCGAAGCCCCCCGGCTTGCTCGTTCGTGCCCCGTGGCGCCCCCGCGCCACCGGTACTGCCGCGCGGCTCGCGCCGCGTCGTCGTTCAGTTCAGGGCGACGGGCTCGGACGAGCCCTCCGCCCAGGCGGTCAGTGGGGTGAATCCGCGGTGCCCGCATTCGCCGAACACCGTCACCGGGCCGCCCCCGGACAGGGCCGCCAGCTGCCACAGCCCCGACCGCGATCTCCCCTGGGCCGTGGTCACGGGCAGGGCGGACGTCCCCTCCGCGTCCGCCAGCTGCCAGCCCCGCTCCCCGGGTATGGGGACCACCGGGCCGAGCACCACCGGCCAGGAGTCCAGCCACGGGTCCTCGCGCAGCGCCGTTCCATAGGCGTCGAGCGCGGCCCCCGTCGAGATCCCGGCCGGCGCCCGCGGCCACGGCGAGGGCGCGGCGAACCGCTCCCCCAGATCAGCCCGCAGCCCCGCCGACCCGGGCCGGAACCGGGCTTCCGCGTCCAGCGCCAGACCCACCGGGAGCGCCAGCGCGGGCGGCCGGCCGGGCGGACCGAAGTCCAGGACCAGCGCGGCCCGTCCGCTCACCGCACCGCGCAGCCAGATCCGGCGCGTGGTGAGTCGGCCGTCCGGCGAGACGGTGTCGTACTGGGCCAGCACCAGCCATCGGTCGCGCACCGCGTCTCCCTCCGCGGTGGCCGTCACGCCGATCCTGGTCCGTACGGTCGCTGCCAGCGGCCCGGGCAGTTCCCCCACCCCGAGCCACGCCCGGTCCAGCAGATGGAGCAGCGCGCACTCCTCCAGCATCCGGCCGGGCCAGCCCGGACCGGAGGTGGGAATCGTGCCCAACTCCCTTACGCGGGCGGCCAGTCCGGGCGCCTGTGCATCGACCATACGGGCCGCCGTCTCCTCCCACAGGGAATATCCGGCGTGCTCCTGACCGGCCAGTCCGCCGCGCAGCAGATCGGCCAGCCGCTGCTCCAGCTCGCTCACGCCCGCGCCGATCCGGGCCGCCCTGCGCTCCCCGCGGCGCCGGGCGGCTTCCGGGTCGGCCGCCCCCGGGGCCGGGCCCTGCCGGGCCCGGCCCGCCCGCGCGGCCCGCTCGGTCAGCCAGGCCGAGGCCCACTCCGGCGCCTCGGCCGGCTCGCCGAATCCCTCCGCCGCCCAGAGCAGCAGCAGCCCCAGCGCGTGCTTGCACGGGAACTTCCGGCTCGGACACGAGCAGGTGTACGCCGGGCCCGTCAGGTCCACGACCGTCCGGTACGGCGTACTGCCACTGCCCTTGCACCACCCCCATACGGCACCGGAAGCGGAACCTCCGGTCTGCGACCACGGACCCGCCCCACCCAGCTTGGCCCCCGCCTTGCGTGACGCCACGTCAGGAGCCAGAGCCAGTACCTGTTCCGCTGTCCAGCGGACCCCCTGCTCAGTCATGTGTCCCACCGTAGGGACCGCCACTGACAATCGCTCTGACCTGCAACAACGCCATGAGCAGGGGGCGTTGTCAGTGGTGTGGTGCACGGTGGTTCACAGCAGCCGGAAGCGGCTGTCGAGCATTGGAGGGGGACCATGACCATGCCCGAGAACGGCGCCGGTGCCGAGGTGCTGCGCCCGCACGCCGAAGACGCCTTCGCGCACGAACTGAAAGCCCTGGCGGCCGCCGACGACCGGCCCCGCCCGGCCCGCTGGAAGCTCTCGCCGTGGGCCGTCGCCACCTACCTGCTCGGGGGCGCGCTCCCCGACGGCACCGTCATCACGCCCAAGTATGTCGGCCCGCGCCGCATCGTCGAAGTCGCCGTCACCACCCTGGCCACCGACCGCGCCCTGCTCCTGCTCGGCGTCCCCGGCACCGCGAAGACCTGGGTGTCCGAACACCTCGCCGCCGCGGTCAGCGGCGACTCCACCCTGCTCGTCCAGGGCACCGCGGGCACCCCGGAAGAGGCCATGCGCTACGGGTGGAACTACGCCCGGCTGCTCGCCCACGGCCCCAGCCGCGAAGCCCTCGTTCCCAGCCCCGTCATGCGGGCCATGACCGAGGGCATGACCGCCCGGGTCGAGGAGCTGACCCGGATCCCCGCCGACGTCCAGGACACCCTGATCACCGTGCTGTCCGAGAAGACCCTGCCCATACCCGAGCTGGGCCAGGAGGCGCAGGCCGTCCGCGGCTTCAACCTCATCGCCACCGCCAATGACCGCGACCGCGGGGTCAACGAACTCTCCAGCGCGCTGCGCCGCCGCTTCAACACCGTCGTACTGCCGCTGCCCGCCACCGCAGACGCCGAAGTCGACATCGTGGCCCGCCGCGTCGACCAGATGGGCCGCGCGCTGGACCTGCCAGCCGCGCCCGAGGGCCTGGACGAGATCCGCCGCGTCGTCACGGTCTTCCGCGAGCTGCGCGGCGGCATCACCGACGACGGCCGGACCAAGGTGAAGTCTCCGAGCGGGACGCTGTCGACCGCCGAGGCGATCTCGGTGGTCACCAACGGCCTGGCCCTCGCCGCCCACTTCGGCGACGGCGTCCTGCGCCCCTCGGACGTGGCCGCGGGCATCCTCGGCGCGGTCGTCCGCGACCCGGCCGCCGACACGGTGGTCTGGCGGGAGTACCTGGAGGCCGTGGTCCGCGAGCGCGACGGCTGGAAGGACTTCTACCGCGCCTGCCGCGAGGTGACGGTATGAGCCCGCGCGCCGCCGGCCCGCTGCTGCTGGGCGTGCGGCACCACGGGCCCGGTTCGGCCCGGGCGGTGCGGGCCGCGCTCGACGCCGCCCGGCCGCGGGCCGTGCTGATCGAGGGACCACCGGAGGGGGACGCGCTGCTGCCGCTGGCCGCCGACCCCGGGATGCGGCCGCCCGTGGCGCTGCTGGCCCACGCCGCCGACGACCCGGGCCGGGCCGCGTTCTGGCCGCTCGCGGGGTTCTCCCCGGAGTGGGTCGCCATCCGCTGGGCCCAGAGCCGGGACGTGCCGGTCCGCTTCATCGACCTCCCCGCCGCCCACACGCTGGCCGCCGCGCCCGAGACGGACCCGGACGCCGGGGCGGGGGACGGCGGCCCCGCCGCCGGGGCCCGGCTCGACCCCCTCGCCGTGCTCGCGGAGACGGCCGGGTACGAGGACCCGGAGCAGTGGTGGGAGGACGTCGTCGAACACCGGGGGAGCGACGGCCGGGCCGCCCCGCTCGCCGCGTTCGAAGCGCTCGCCGAGGCGATGACCGCGCTGCGCGAGGTGTACGGCGACGGCGGCGGCCCCCGGGATCCGGTCCGCGAGGCGTACATGCGCCAGCGGATGCGGGCCGCCCGCCGCGAGTTCGGCGACGACTACGCGGTGGTGTGCGGGGCCTGGCACGTGCCCGCGCTGCGCGCCAGGAACACGGCGAGCGCCGACAAGGCCCTGCTCACCGGGCTGCCCAAGGTCAAGGTGGAGACCACCTGGGTGCCCTGGACCCACCGCAGGCTGGCCCGGGCCGGCGGATACGGCGCGGGCATCACCTCGCCCGGCTGGTACGCGCACCTCTTCGCGGCCCGCGACCGGCCTGTGGAGCGCTGGCTGACGAAGATCGCGGGGCTGCTCCGCGAGGAGGACCGGCAGGTCTCCTCGGCGCATGTCATCGAGGCGGTCCGGCTCGCGGAGACCCTGGCCGCGATGCGCGGCCGCCCGCTGCCCGGCCTCGGCGAGACCCTCGAGGCGGCCCGGGCGGTGATGTGCGAGGGCTCCGGCATACCCCTCGCGCTCATCGAGGACCGCCTGGTCGTGGGCGACGTACTCGGCGAGATACCGGACGCGGCGCCCGTCGTGCCCCTGCAGCGGGACCTGACCCGGCTCCAGCGCTCCCTGCGCCTCAAGGCGGAGGTCCAGGAGCGGGACCTGGAGCTCGACCTGCGCAAGGAAACGGACAGCGCCAAGTCCCTGCTGCTGCACCGGCTGCGGCTGCTGAACATCGGGTGGGGCGCGCCGACCGCCTCCCGGGGCGGCACCGGCACCTTCCGCGAGAGCTGGCGCCTGCGCTGGGAACCGGAGCTGTCGGTGCGGGTCGCCGAGGCCGGGATCTGGGGCACCACCGTGCTCGCCGCGGCCACCGCGAAGGCCGAGGCCGACGCGGCCGCCGCCGAGGAGCTCGGCCAGGTCACCGCCCTGGCCGAACAGTGCCTCCTGGCCGGGCTCTCGCAGGCGCTGCCCGCCGTCCTGCGGGCCCTGGCCGACCGGGCCGCGCTGGACACCGACGTGGCCGGCCTCGCCCGGGCGCTGCCCGCCCTCGCCCGCTCGCTGCGCTACGGCGACGTGCGCGGCACGGACACCGCCGCGCTGGGCACGGTCGCGGCCGGGCTCGCCGAGCGGATCTGCGTGGCGCTGCCGCCCGCCTGCGCCACCGGGCTCGACGCCGACGCCGCGGCCGAACTGCGGGGCCATGTCGACGCGGTCCACGGCGCGATCGGGCTGCTCGGCCGCGGCGATGACGCCGAAGACGCCGGTGATGGCGATGACGCCGGGCTGCGCGGGCGCTGGTCGGCGGTCCTGCGGGCGCTGGCCGGACGGGACACGGTGCCCGGGCTGATCCGCGGCCGGGCGGTCCGGCTGCTGCTCGACGACGGCGCCCTCCCGGCCGAGGAGACCGCCCGGCTGATGGGGCTCGCGCTGTCCCCGGCGGCCGGTCCGGCCGACGCGGCCGGGTGGATCGAGGGCTTCGCGGGCGGGGCCTCCGGCGGCGGCACCCTGCTGGTCCACGACGAGCGGCTGCTCGGCCTGATCGACACCTGGCTGACGGGGGTGCCGGAGCGCGCGTTCGTCGACGTACTGCCCCTGCTGCGGCGGACGTTCGGCGCGTACGAGCCGGGCGTGAAGCGGACCCTGGGCGAGCTGGTGCGGCGAGGCCCGGGCACCGCGGGCGCGGCCGCGGCCACGGCCGGGGCGGCGCCCGAGGGCTTCGGCCCGGAGCTGGACCCGGAGCGGGCGGACGCGGTGGTGGCCCTGGTCCGGATGCTGCTGGCGGGGGCCCGCGGCGAGGACGACGACCTGGTGGACGAGCTGGTGGACGACATGGTGGGGGTGGCCCGGTGAACACGACGTACACGACGTACACAGCGGAGACGGCGGAGACGGCAGTAACAGCGGAGACGGCCGGGACCGCGGACGCGGCGGGGGAGCGGCTGCGCCGGTGGCGCCTCGTGCTCGGCGGGGGCGAGGCCGACGGGACCGGACACGCGCTGACCGGACGCGACGCGGCGATGGACGCGGCCCTCGGGGCGCTCTACGGCGGCGCCGGGAGCGGGACCGGCAAGCCGCCCCGCCGCGCGGGCGAGCGGTCCGCCGGACTCGGGGCGTCCGCCCCGGCGGTGGCCCGCTGGCTCGGTGACATCCGTACGTACTTCCCCGCCTCCGTCGTCCAGGTCATGCAGCGCGACGCCATCGAGCGGCTCGGGCTCTCCGCCCTGCTGCTGGAACCGGAGATGCTGGAGGCCGTCGAGCCGGACGTCCACCTCGTCGGCACCCTGCTCTCCCTCAACAAGGCGATGCCCGACACCACCCGGGAGACCGCCCGGGTCGTGGTCCGCAAGGTGGTCGAGCAGCTCGAGAAGAAGCTCTCCGGCCGCACCCGGGCCGTCCTCACCGGCGCGCTCGACCGGTCCGCCCGGATCAGCCGCCCCCGGCACCGGGACATCGACTGGGACCGCACGATCCGCGCGAACCTCAAGAACTACCTGCCCGAATACCGCACGGTCGTCCCCGAACGGCTGATCGGCTACGGCCGAGCGGCGCAATCGGTGAAGAAGGAGGTGATCCTCTGCATCGACCAGTCCGGTTCGATGGCCGCCTCCGTCGTCTACGCCTCGGTCTTCGGCGCCGTCCTCGCCTCCATGCGCGCGATCGCCACCCGCCTGGTCGTCTTCGACACCGCCGTCGTGGACCTGACCGACGAGCTGGAGGACCCCGTGGACGTCCTCTTCGGCACCCAGCTCGGCGGCGGCACGGACATCAACCGGGCCCTGGCCTACTGCCAGTCGAAGATCACACGGCCGGCGGACACCGTCGTCGTCCTGATCAGCGACCTCTACGAGGGCGGCATACGCAACGAGATGCTGCGCCGGGTCGCGGCGATGAAGGCGGCCGGCGTCCAGTTCGTCACCCTGCTCGCGCTCTCCGACGAGGGCGCCCCCGCTTACGACCGCGAACACGCGGCGGCCCTCGCGGCCCTGGGCGCTCCGGCCTTCGCCTGCACTCCCGACCTGTTCCCGGAGGTGATGGCGGCCGCGATCGAGAGGAAGCCGCTTCCGGTGCCGTAACGAGCCATGGCCGTCGCTGGACAGGGGCGGATCACACGAATCTGCAGATCAACCGTGAGGCGATCTGTGACAGGTATCACCGCTCAGGTGTGATCTGCGATTTAGGGACCTACGGCCCACGGGGATAACCTGCGAGACGGACATGCCGCGTTCACGGTCACCGTGTGCGCCTCCCTTGTGACAGCGCCGTCACGTTGCCCTCCGCGGCACGCCCACGCAGATAGCAGAAAACCGCGAATCACTGCGAATCTTTGAAGACAAGGGACGGACGCGCGTGGACCTGTTCGAGTACCAGGCGAGGGACCTCTTCGCCAAGCACGGTGTACCGGTGCTGGCCGGTGAAGTGATCGACACGCCTGAGGCAGCCCGCGAGGCGACCGAGCGCATGGGCGGCAAGTCTGTCGTCAAGGCGCAGGTCAAGGTCGGCGGCCGCGGCAAGGCGGGTGGCGTCAAGCTCGCGGCGACCCCGGACGAGGCCGTCGCTCGCGCGACGGACATCCTCGGCATGGACATCAAGGGCCACACGGTCCACAAGGTGATGATCGCCGAGACCGCTCCCGAGATCGCCGAGGAGTACTACGTTTCGTACCTCCTCGACCGGACCAACCGCACCTTCCTGGCCATGGCCTCGGTGCAGGGCGGCATGGACATCGAGGAGGTCGCGGAGAAGACCCCCGAGGCCCTCGCGAAGGTCCCGGTCAACGCCAACGAAGGCGTGACCATCGAGAAGGCCCGCGAGATCGTCGCCCAGGCGAAGTTCCCGGAGGCCGTCGCCGAGCAGGTCGCCGAGATCCTGGTGACCCTGTGGGCGACCTTCATCGCCGAGGACGCGCTCCTCGTCGAGGTCAACCCGCTCGCGAAGGTGGCCGACGGCCGCGTCATCGCGCTCGACGGCAAGGTCTCGCTCGACGAGAACGCCGAGTTCCGCCAGCCGGGCCACGAGGAGTTCGTGGACCACGCCGCCGCGAACCCGCTCGAGGCGGCCGCCAAGGCCAAGAACCTCAACTACGTCAAGCTCGACGGCGAGGTCGGCATCATCGGCAACGGCGCGGGTCTCGTCATGAGCACCCTCGACGTGGTCGCGTACGCCGGTGAGAACCACGGCAACGTCAAGCCGGCCAACTTCCTCGACATCGGCGGCGGCGCGTCCGCCGAGGTGATGGCGAACGGTCTCGAGATCATCCTCGGTGACCCGGACGTCAAGTCCGTCTTCGTCAACGTCTTCGGTGGCATCACCGCCTGCGACGAGGTCGCCAACGGCATCGTCCAGGCCCTGGCCCTGCTGGAGAGCAAGGGCGAGGCGGTCACCAAGCCGCTCGTCGTCCGCCTCGACGGCAACAACGCCGAGCTGGGTCGCAAGATCCTCTCGGACGCCAACCACCCGCTGGTCCAGCGCGTGGACACCATGGACGGCGCGGCCGACAAGGCCGCCGAGCTCGCGGCTGCGAAGTAAGGGCAGAGGTCACAGACTCACATGGCTATCTTCCTCAACAAGGACAGCAAGGTCATCGTCCAGGGCATGACCGGTGCCACGGGCATGAAGCACACCAAGCTGATGCTGGCTGACGGCACCAACATCGTCGGCGGCGTGAACCCGCGCAAGGCCGGCACCAGCGTCGACTTCGACGGCACCGAGGTCCCGGTCTTCGGCTCCGTCGCCGAGGCGATGGAGAAGACGGGCGCCAACGTCTCCGTCCTCTTCGTCCCGCCGGCCTTCGCGAAGTCCGCGGTCGTCGAGGCCATCGACGCCGAGATCCCGCTGGCCGTCGTCATCACCGAGGGCATCGCGGTGCACGACTCCGCCGCCTTCTGGTCGTACGCGTCCGCCAAGGGCAACAAGACGCGGATCATCGGCCCGAACTGCCCCGGTCTGATCACGCCGGGCCAGTCCAACGCCGGCATCATCCCGGGCGACATCACCAAGCCCGGCCGGATCGGTCTCGTGTCCAAGTCCGGCACGCTGACCTACCAGATGATGTACGAGCTGCGTGACCTCGGCTTCTCCTCCGCCGTCGGCATCGGTGGCGACCCGGTCATCGGCACCACGCACATCGACGCCCTCGAGGCGTTCGAGGCGGACCCCGACACCGACCTGATCGTCATGATCGGCGAGATCGGCGGCGACGCCGAGGAGCGTGCGGCGGACTACATCGCCAAGCACGTCACCAAGCCGGTCGTCGGTTACGTCGCGGGCTTCACCGCCCCCGAGGGCAAGACCATGGGCCACGCCGGCGCCATCGTCTCCGGCTCCTCCGGTACCGCGCAGGCCAAGAAGGAGGCCCTCGAGGCCGCCGGTGTCAAGGTCGGCAAGACGCCGACCGAGACCGCGAAGCTGGCGCGCGAGATCCTGAACGCCGCGAGCGCCTGATTTCAGCCGCCGCGCTGGCGACGCGCGTCTGACGTACGCGTCTGACGTCCGCGTCCGATGTACGAGTACGGGCGTGGCCCGCACCCCTGGTGGGTGCGGGCCACGCCCGTTCGCGCGTTCCGGGCCCTACTCGCCCTTCGGGTGCAGCCGGTGGGGCCCGGCGGCCGGTTCCGAGCGGAGCTTCTCGTGGAGCTGCCTGCTCGCGTCGCTGAGCCGCGGCGGACCGTTGTGCGGCGCGGGCACCCCGCTGACCATGGCGCCGGGGGCGGGCGTGGGCTCGTACCGGGTGGGCGCCGTGACGGCCGTGTAGGAGGTCGCCGCCGTGATGGCGGCCGTCAGCCCGACGACCGCGCGGGTCCAGAACCGGGTGCGGTGCTCGGAGGTCTTCCGGACGGCCGCCGCCGGGCGCGGTTCGAGCGATACGGCGGGCGCGAGCGAGCCGAGCCGCTCGCGGAGCAGCGCCGACTGCTTCTCGGGCGGTACGTCGACCAGCTCGGGCAGCCGGTGGGCCAGCGCGGCATGCGCGTTGACCAGCCGGTTTCCGGCGGTCGGCGTGCTGGCCTCGGTCTCGGCGGCGGTGTCCGGGAGGTCGAGGCCGATGCCGTCGTAGAGCAGCACGGTGCGCCGGTGGGCCGGGGGCAGAGCGAGCATCGCGTCCATGAGGATGCGGTCGGCGGGCGCGGCCGGGGGCTTGTCGGGGTGCTTGTGCGCCCGGCCGAGCCGGTGCCAGGGGGAGAGCGCGTACTCGTACGCCGCCGCGCGGACCCACCCGACCGGATCGGGGTCGGTGGCGACCTCGGGCCAGTGCTGCCACGCCCGGTGGAAGGCGCGCTCGACGGACACGCGGGCGAGGGTGCGGCGGCCGGTGAGCAGGTACGTCTGGCGTACGAGCGCGGGCGCGGCGTACGCGTAGAGCGCGTCGAAGGCTTCGGCGGGGCCGAGGGGGCGGGGCGGGGGCTCGGGCTCGGGGTGCTCGTGGGCGGAGGGGGCGGGGTCTTCGGCTGTGGGCGGGGTGGGTGCGAGGGCGGCCAGGGGTTGAGGTGCCGGTGCCGGTGCCGGTGCCGGTGCGGGGGCGGGGGCGGCCGGGGTGGGGGCGGTGGCCGGGTGCGCGTGGGCGGTGCGGAGGGCGGCGAGGGCGGCGGCGGTCCGGGCCTCGTGGCGGGCCGCCGTGGCCGGGGGCTTCGCGGCCCGCTTGGCCGCGGGCTTGGGCCGGGTCTGGGCCGCGGCGGGCCGGGCGGGGGCGCCGGACTTGGTGAAGGTCCGCACGGCCCCGGTGGCGTGCGGCGGGGCCGGGGCGTGCTCGGGGTCGCCCGCGGCTCCGGTCGCGGCGGTTTCGTGCGGTGCGGTGTCGTGCGCAGCGGTCTCGCTCGGTGCGGTGTCGTGCGGGGGAGCCGGGGGCTGCGGGTCGGGGTCGGGGGCGCTGTCCGGGCTGCTCTCAGCGGCCTTGTCCGGGGAACTGTCCGCGCCGGTCAGCAGCTTGATGTACGCCTCGCGCTTGCGGCCGCGGGGGGTCGTGCGGCCGGTTTCCCAGGAGCGCACCGTGGAGGCGGTCACGCCCACGGCGGCGGCGACTTGATCGGGCGTCAGGTCGGCCGCCTCGCGCAGCCGGCGGCGCTCCTTCGGGGAGGGAAGGCGCAGCTTCGAGGTCGTCTCGACGCTTCGTGTCATGCCACACTCCCCGCGACCCGGCAGTCCTGGGCGAAAAAGTACATAAACGTATATTGAGCGACACCACGGGCAATCGCCTGTTACCCGCCCATAGCGCGTGTCGTTGGCACCATGGCGGGGTGACCCAAGTGACCGAACGCGGGACCTCATTGCCGACGGCGCCGCGGTCCGGCGGACGGCGGGGTACTCCGGCGGCCGCCGCGTGCGTGCTGGGCGGAGCCGTGGCCGCCGGACTGGGGCTCGGCTGCGTCGCCGTCCTCGTCATGGTGCTGTGGATCAGCTCGCCCTACCCCGACAGCGGCCCCGGCGGGGCCCTGCACGTGGCGGCCGGGCTGTGGCTGCTCGCGCACGGCACCGAGCTGATCAGGTACGACACGCTGTCCGGGGTGCCGGCGCCGGTGGGGATCACTCCGCTGCTGCTGCTCGGCCTGCCCATTCTCCTCATGCGGCGGGCCGCCCGGCTCGCGACCGACGACGGCGCCGGGGCCGGTGGTGGTGCCGGTGGCGGTGGCGGTGCCGCGGGTGAGGTGCTGTCCGCCGGGACCGTCTTCGCGGCGGTGCTCTGCGGCTATCTGGCCGTGGGGGCGGGCGCCACCGTGTACGCCGCCCGGGGGCCGGTGCCGGCCGATCCGCTGAGCGCGGCCTGGCACGTACCGCTGGTCGCGGTCGCCTCGGCCGCCGCCGGGGTCTGGGCCGCCCGCGGGCACCCGGCCGTGTGCTGGCCGTCCTGGGTGCCGGCAGGCGCGCGGAGGGCCTTCACGCGCCCCCGGTACGCGCTGGCGCTGCGGGCGGGGAGCGCGGGGGCGCTCGTTCTCGTCGGCGGGGGCGCGCTGCTGCTCGCGGCCTCCCTCGTCTGGCACGGCGGCCAGGTCCAGGCGTCGTTCCTGTCGCTGACGGGGGTGTGGTCCGGCCGGTTCGCGGTGCTGCTGGTGGCGCTGGCGCTGGTGCCGAACGCGGCGGTGTGGGGCGCGGCGTACGCGCTCGGGCCCGGCTTCGCCGTGGGCACCGGGGCGACGGCGACCCCGCTCGGCTTCGCCGGATCGCCCGCGATGCCGCGGTTCCCGCTGCTGGCGGGGCTCCCGCCGGAGGGGCCCGGCTCGCCGCTGACCTGGGCGGTCGCCGGGGTGCCGGTGGTGGCCGGGCTGGTGGTGGGGTGGTTCGTGGTGCGGCGGGCGCGGGAGGTCTCGTACGTCGAGACCGCGCTGACGGCGGCGCTGGGCGGGGTGGTGTGCGGAGTGCTGCTGGGCGGGCTGGCGGCGATGGCCGGGGGGCCGCTGGGCTCGCGCGAACTGGCCGACTTCGGGCCGGTGTGGTGGGCGACGGGGGCCGCGGCGACGGCGTGGACGCTGGGGCTGGCGGTGCCGGTGGCTCTGGTGGTGCACGGGTGGCGTGAGCGGCCGGCGCGGGGTGAGGCGGGCAGCTGGCACGACAGCGGTGTCCGCGAGGCGCGCTGGGCGGCCCTGCGCAAGGCCGCGGGCACCCTGGTCCCGGACTTCCCGTCCCCGTCCGCCTCCCCCTCCCCCTCCCCGTGGCCGGGCGGGGGTGCGGTGGCGGAGGGAGGCTCGGGTGCGGGTGCGGGTGCGGCGGTGGTGCCGGGTCCGGGGTCGGCGTCCGGGGCGGTGCCGGTGGCGGCCCCGGGGCCCGCGGCGGCAGCTCCGCCCGCTCCCTCGGACACGGACGCCACCCCCGCCTCGGCCGCGGCCCCCACGCGGGGCTCGGCCCCGGTTCCGGGCTCGCCTCCGGCCGTGGTGCCGCCGGGGGACCCTCGGGGCGTCCTCCGTCCGGGCCCGGCCCCGCAGGGTGCGCCCGCTCCGGGTGGTCAGGGTGGCGGGCCGCACGCGGATGCCACTGCCGAGGCCCTGCGGGCGGCCCTCGAGACGCTCGCCCCCGGCCCGGCCTCCGGTCCTGCGGAGGGTGCCCCCGGTGCCCCGGGGGCGGCCGGGGCCCGCTCCTCGACCCCGAGCCCTTTGTCGCCCGGGGTGGTGGGTGCGCGGGTCCTGACCAGGCGCGTCCCCCCGGGCGAGCAGTAGCGGGCCGGGGGGCGTGCCGCGTCCCGCTCCCCCCTCGTTACTCCTGGACCTTCAGCAGGTCGCCCAGGAAGTTGTCCGGGAGCTTCGTGTTGCACTGGAGGGCTGCGGTGCGCGTGAGGGCGTCGTCGCGGCAGATGTAGAAGTCCTTGTACGCGATGTGCGAGGCGTACGTGCCGAGGGCCAGGAGCAGTGCCAGCGACGCCGTCACCAGGCCGCTCACCGCCGCCGCGCGCTGGGGGCGGGCCGCCGGGCCCAGCGCGGCCAGGCCGCTTTCCGTGGGGCGGGGCGGGGCGGACGGCGCCGGGGCGTCCGACGGCTGCGGCTGCGCGGGGCGCTTGGCGCGCAGGGCGCTCACGCCCCAGTACAGGGCCAGCGCGCCCAGGAGCAGGCCCGCCGACGGGAATTCGAAGACGCCCAGGAAGAAGCCCCACATACCGGCGAGCAGCGCGTACCGCGCGCGCCGCTGGATGGGGTCGGTGGGGTCCCAGCGGGCCGGGCCGCCCCCGAGGCCGCCCGGTCCGTCACCGCCGTCCCGGTTCCGGCGTTCCTGCTCGTCCGCGCCCCTCCGCGGCTGCCACGGCTGGTCGGGCCGCCCTTCCGGGGGAGCCGCGTAGGGGTTGTCGTTCTCGGGCGCGGACGGCGGGGTGGGAGAGGAGGGCTGACGGCGGTCCGGCATCGGGTGCGTTTCTTCCCCTGTGGCGTGGTGTGTGAAGTGGTGTGGGCGCGGAGTGCGGTGTGGGGCGTGGTGGGCGGTGTGACCGGGTGGTGTGTACATGGGTGTGGACGGGTTGTATGCCTGACGCTACCTGCCGGTCGTCCCCCCGTCCCTCGGGGGCCGTCCGGTGTGCCGGTATCGTTGCAGGCGGTCGGTGGCTTCGTATGGTCCCCCGTATAGCGGGGTACCCGAGTTTCGTACGACCGTACAAAGACGAAACCCGCATTCCGCAAGAAAGGGCCTCCGATGGCCGCCTCCCGCCTGGTCGTGCTGGTCTCCGGCTCCGGCACCAATCTCCAGGCCCTGCTCGATGCCGTCGATCTCGGTGCCGAAGTCGTCGCCGTGGGGGCCGACCGCGAGAACATCGTGGGTCTGGAGCGGGCCGAGAAGGCCGGCATCCCCACGTTCGTGTGTCCCGTCAAGGGGTACGCCGACCGCGCGGAGTGGGACGCGGCGCTCACCGAGGCCACCGCCGCGTACGCGCCGGACCTGGTCGTCTCCGCCGGGTTCATGAAGATCGTGGGCCCGCGGTTCATCGACCGCTTCGGCGGCCGGTTCATCAACACCCACCCCGCCCTGCTGCCCGCCTTCCCCGGCGCGCACGGCGTACGGGACGCCCTCGCGTACGGCGCGAAGGTCACCGGGTGCACGGTCCACTTCGTGGACTCCGGCGTGGACACGGGTCCGATCATCGCCCAGGGTGTGGTCGGGATCCGGGACGAGGACGACGAAGCCGCTCTCCATGAGCGCATCAAGGAAGTCGAGCGCACGCTGCTCGTCGATGTCGTGGGGCGTCTAGCCCGGCACGGCTACCGCATTGAGGGACGAAAGGTAACAATCCAGTGACCGCCGTAGAGACCGCACAGAGCAACGACCCCGTGACGACCCAGCGGCCGATCCGGCGCGCGCTCGTGAGCGTCTACGACAAGACGGGACTGGAAGAGCTGGCCCGCGGCCTGCACGAGGCGGGCGTCACGCTCGTCTCCACCGGCTCCACCGCCTCCAAGATCGCCGCCGCCGGTGTGCCCGTCACCAAGGTCGAGGAGCTGACCGGCTTCCCCGAGTGCCTGGACGGCCGGGTCAAGACGCTGCACCCCCGCGTGCACGCCGGCATCCTCGCCGACCTGCGCCTCGAGGACCACCGCCGCCAGCTCGCCGAGCTGGAGGTCGAGCCCTTCGACCTGGTGATCGTCAACCTCTACCCCTTCCGCGAGACCGTCGCCTCGGGCGCGAGCCCCGACGAGTGCGTCGAGCAGATCGACATCGGCGGCCCCTCGATGGTCCGCGCCGCCGCCAAGAACCACCCGTCGGTGGCCGTGGTGACCAGCCCCGAGCGCTACGCCGACGTCCTCGCCGCGGCCCAGGGCGGCGGCTTCGACCTGACCGCGCGCAAGCGGCTGGCGGCCGAGGCCTTCCAGCACACCGCCGCCTACGACGTCGCCGTGGCCTCCTGGTTCACGAACGCGTACGCGCCGGAAGAGGGCGCCGTACTCCCCGAGTTCCTGGCCGGGGCCTGGGACCGCAAGGCGAGCCTGCGCTACGGCGAGAACCCGCACCAGGCCGCCGCGCTCTACACGGACGGTCAGCCGGGCGGGCTCGCCAACGCCGAGCAGCTGCACGGCAAGGAGATGTCCTTCAACAACTACGTCGACACGGAGGCCGCCCGCCGGGCCGCCCACGACCACGACGAGCCCTGCGTCGCGATCATCAAGCACGCCAACCCGTGCGGCATCGCGGTCGGCGCGGACGTCGCCGAGGCGCACCGCAAGGCGCACGCCTGCGACCCGCTCTCGGCCTTCGGCGGCGTCATCGCCGTCAACCGCCCGGTGACCGTCGCGCTCGCCGAGCAGGTCGCGGAGATCTTCACCGAGGTCATCGCCGCCCCGGCGTACGAGGACGGCGCCCTGGAGGTCCTCGCCAAGAAGAAGAACATCCGCGTCCTGAAGGTGGACGGCGACCCGCACCAGCCGGGCGACCTCAAGCCGATCAGCGGCGGCGCGCTGCTCCAGCACGCGGACCTCTTCCAGGCCGAGGGCGACGACCCGGCGAACTGGACGCTCGCCACCGGTGACGCCCTCTCGGAGAGCGAACTGGCGGAGCTGGCCTTCGCGTGGAAGGCCTGCCGCGCCGTCAAGTCCAACGCGATCCTGCTGGCCAAGGACAGCGCCTCGGTCGGCGTCGGCATGGGTCAGGTCAACCGCGTCGACTCGGCGAAGCTCGCCGTCGAGCGGGCGGGCGCCGAGCGCGCGCAGGGCTCGTACGCCGCTTCGGACGCGTTCTTCCCGTTCCCCGACGGGCTGGAGATCCTGACCGCCGCGGGCATCAAGGCCGTGGTGCAGCCGGGCGGTTCGGTCCGTGACGAGCAGGTCATCGAGGCCGCGAAGAAGGCGGGCGTGACGATGTACTTCACCGGGACGCGGCACTTCTTCCACTGACCCGGGACAGCTGAGAACGGCGAAGGCCGCGACCCGCGTTGCGGGTCGCGGCCTTCGCCGTGTGCGGGGGTGCCGGGAACGCGTCAGACGTTCTTGGGGCGGTTGAACCACGCGGCGCCGTCGGCCTTCGCCAGGAAGACGATGACGAGGATCGACAGGATGGTGTGCACCAGACCGATCAGGATGAACGGGTAGATGCCGAGCAGCGCGGTGATCGAGGCGAACACGATCGCCGTGATGCGGACGGCGTTGCCGCCGTTGCCGAACTTCGCGCCGAGCACGATGGCGACGATGCCCCACACGAGGATCGCGACCGCGAAGCCGTAGAGAACGCCGGTCGGGAAGTCCTTCAGCGCGTCGAACTGGCTGCTCGCCTGCACCGAGGGGTCGTTCTTCGCCTTGTCGATGGCGCCGGCGCCCAGCACGAAGAGGGCCGCGCCGATGACCTGGAACGCGCCGATGATGAACAGCATGACGCGCGCGCCGGAGACACCACCCGGCATCGTCAGCGGAGCGCCCGAGTAACCGCCCGGGTATGCCGGGGCGCCACCCTGCGGGTAGCCGTAGCCGCCCTGAGGCGGGACTCCCTGGGGGGCCTGCTGCGGGTACCCGTAGCCGGGCTGGCCGCCCTGCGGGGCCGCCGGCTGCTGCTGCTGGCCGTAGGGGTTGTTCGGGTCGCCGAAGCTCATGTTGGGCTGTTCCTCCGTAGAAGTGCGGGGACGCGTGGTCAGCGCGGAGGAACTCTTGCGATTGCGGTACGCCCCCCGGCCCTGCCCGCGGCACTATTGCCGCCATCGTGGTCGGATCCGCAGGAGATTGTCCAGTCCATGGCCGCCGGAGCCTGTCACTTGTTGTGCAAGTGCAATGAACCGGGCGCGGTCAGGGCTGGCTTGGACGCGGTGCGAGTGGAACCGGGGGCCGTCCATCCGGGAGGATGGGGCACATGACCGCCCAGATTCTCGATGGCAAGGCCACCGCGTCCGCGATCAAGTCCGAACTGACGGCCCGCGTGGCCGCCCTCACGGCCCGGGGTGTCACCCCCGGCCTGGGCACCCTGCTGGTCGGAGACGATCCGGGGAGCCGCTGGTACGTCAACGGCAAGCACAAGGACTGCGCCGAGGTCGGCATCGCCTCGATCCAGCGCGAACTGCCCGCGACGGCCACCCAGGAGGACATCGAAGCGGTCGTCCGTGAACTCAACGCGAACCCCGAGTGCACCGGGTACATCGTCCAGCTGCCGCTCCCCAAGGGCATCGACACCAACCGGGTGCTCGAACTGATGGACCCGGCGAAGGACGCCGACGGGCTGCACCCGATGTCGCTCGGGCGGCTGGTGCTGAACGAGCCGGGTCCGCTGCCGTGCACGCCGTACGGGATCGTGGAACTCCTGCGCCACCACGGCGTGGAGATCAACGGCGCGCACGTCGTGGTGCTGGGCCGCGGGATCACCGTCGGCCGGTCCATCGGGCTGCTGCTGACCCGCAAGTCGGAGAACGCGACCGTGACGCTGTGCCACACCGGTACGCGCGACCTGCCGGCTCTGCTGCGGCAGGCGGACATCATCGTGGCCGCGGCGGGCGTGCCGCACCTGGTCAAGCCCGAGTACGTGAAGCCGGGGGCGGCCGTCCTGGACGTCGGGGTCAGCCGGGACGAGAACGGCAAGATCGTCGGGGACGTGCACCCGGGGGCCGCGGAGGTGGCCGGGTGGCTGTCCCCGAACCCGGGCGGCGTCGGGCCGATGACGCGGGCGCAGCTGCTGGTGAACGTGGTGGAGGCGGCGGAGCGGCTCGCCGCGGCGGCGGAGACGGAGACCGCGTGAGCACGCCGGAACCGGCGGCGGCGAACGGCAAGGTCCCGCAGTCCGAGGCACCGCGGCCCGAGGCCCCGCAGTCCGAGGCACCGCAGTCCGAGGCCCCCGACTCCAAGGCCCCGCGGTCCGAGGCCCCCTCGGTCGATACGCCTGCCGCCACGCCCCGCAAGCCCCCCGCCGCACCCGACGGCCCCGCCGCCGGGCAGGAGCAGGCCGGGGCGCGGTCGCGGCGGCCGCCCGCCGTCACGCTGGACACCGCCCGGCCCGAGGGCGGTGGCCGGGCGGCCCCCGGCGGGGCGCCCGCGCCCGCGCGTCAGTGGCCCATGCTCAGCGTGCTCGGGGCCACCGCCGCCGGGCTGCTCATCACCGCGTTCGGGCACTCCCGGGTCGGCTGTCTGTTCATCGGGGTGGCGCTGGTCGCCGCCGCGGTGCTGCGGCGGGTGCTGCCGTCCGTGGGGATGCTCGCGGTGCGCTCCCGCTTCACGGACATGGTCACCTACGGCCTCCTCGGCGTCGCGATCATCCTGCTCGCGCTGGTGACGGAGCCGAAGCCGTGGCTGGAGATCCCGTTCCTGACCGACGCCGTGCGCTTCACCGTCCGCTGAGATCCGGATCGGCGTCCGGGGCGCCGGATCCCGGAGCGCCGAGCGCCGCCAGCGTGGCCAGGGTCGCCGCGATGGCGGGCTGCGCCTTGGCGCCCGTACGCACCAGCGCCTCGATGGTCCGGCCGCGCCCCGGCAGCGTGATGATCGCGGTGCCGGGCGGCGGGCTGTCGCACAGCAGCCGCGGCAGGATCGTCACCGCGTGTCCGGTGGCGACCAGCCCCAGCGCCCCGCGCAGGTCCCCGCAGTCGTGCTCGATCCGCGGGGTGAACCCGGCGTTGCGGCACGCGTGCAGCAGCATCTCGCGGCAGCTGCTCGGCGCCGGCGCCGAGATCCACGCCCGGTCCCGCAGGGCCGCGAGACCCTCCCGCGCCACGAGCGGCCGCAACGCCTCCGGCAGCGCCAGGCACAGCGGATCGTCGAAGAGGGGCACCGAGGTGGTGCCGATCGCGGTCGGTTCGCCGAGCAGGTGGTAGTGGAACGAGACGGCCAGGTCCAGCTCGCGCCGGCGCAGCCGCGGGACGGCGTCCTCCGGCTCGGCCTGGATGATCCGGGGCCGCAGCAGCGGATGGCGGCGGGCCAGCTCCGCGACGAGCGGGGCCGCGACCGGGCCCAGCGTGCTCGGGGCGCAGCCGATGCTCAGTTCCCCGCTGAGGTCGTCGTCGAGCGCCCGCACCGCCCCCTCGGCCCGCTCCAGCGCGGCCAGGACGTGCTCGCACTCGGCCGCGAGGGCCACTCCGGCCGCCGTCAGCCGCAGCCCGCGCCCTTCGCGCCGCATGAGCGAGGCGCCCGCCTCGGACTCCAGGGCCCGTAGCTGCTGGGAGACGGCGGAGGGGGTCACGCCGTGCAGATCGGCGACCGCGGTCACCTTTCCGTGTTGTGCCAGGTCACGAAGGATCACCATGCGCCTCACATCAAGCATGAGTTCATCTTAACGATGGTTGAAGCCTGAGTAGCTGGACTTCACGGTCTTTTCCGCGTCATCCTCGACCCATGAAGACTCTGCTGATCGGCGCGAACGGAACCCTCGGACGAGCGGTTCACACGGCTCTGCGGGACCGCGGCCACGAGGTCGTCACCGCCTCCCGCAAGGAATCGGACCTCTTCGTCGACATCACCGACCCCGAGTCGATCCGCTCCCTGTACGACCAGGCGGGCCCGGTCGACGCGGTGGCGAACGCGGCGGGCAGCACCCCCTGGAAGCCGCTGGGCGGCCTGGCCACCCAGGACGTCCGCGACGGCCTCGAGGGCAAGGCCGTCAGCCAGATCGAGCTGGTCCTCCAGGGCCTGGAGCGGCTGCCCGAGCACGGCTCGTACACGCTGATCACCGGCATCCTGGCCCGCGAGTTCCTGCTCACCGGCGCGGTCGCCTCCCTCGCCAACGGCGCCATCGAGGCCTTCGTCCGCGCGGCCGCCATCGAGCTGCCCGGCCGCCAGCGGATCAACGCGGTCAGCCCGACCGTCTTCGAGGAGTCCCTCGACGTCTACGGCGACGCCTTCGCCGGATTCGACGCGGTACCGGTGAGCCGCGCCGCGGCCGCCTACGTGAAGTCGATCGAGGGCCACCAGACCGGACAGGTCTTCCGCGTCGGGTAACCACACCGGACCGGGGACATTCGTCGAGTTCACCGCCGCGTCGATAACCGCACTGCGCAAAGCCGAACCATCAGCGCACCTTCCGCCCGCCGCCCGTGGAATGCACAGTCGGTGGGTATCTCTGGAATTTTCCGGATTACGGAGGGGCAGTGATGAACGCAACGGATGACGCCTCGGGAACGGGAACGGCTCCCCGGGTACTGAAAATCGGTCTGGTCGGGGGCCTCAGTTTCCCGTCGACGATCACCTACTACTACCGGATCAACCGGGAGATCAACAGCCGGCTCGGACTCGCGCATTCCCCGCGCATCGCCCTGGAAAGCCTGGACTTCCAGCCGATGGTGGAGGCGATCGCGGCCCGGGACGGCGACTCGGTGGCCGGTCAGATCGCGGGCGCCGCGCGCCGCCTGGAGGCCGGCGGCGCCGACTTCTTCGCGATCTGCTGCAACACGGTTCACGAGTACGCCGACCTGGTCACCGCGCAGACCGACCTCCCGCTCATCAACATCTGCAAGGCGACCGCCGCGGAGACCGCCCGGCGCGGCTTCACCAGGATCGGCCTGCTCGGCTCCGCCTTCTCGATGGAGGAGTCCTTCTACCGCGACGAGTTCACCGCCCGCGGCATCGAGGTGGTCACCCCGGAGGCGGACGACCGGGCCTTCATGCAGTACTCCATCGAGCGCGAGCTGTGCACCGGGACCATCTCCCAGGCCACCCGCGACCGCTTCCTGAGGATCTCGAACGACGTCCTCGCGCAGGGCGCGCAGGCGCTCGTCCTGGCCTGCACCGAGGTGCCGCTCGTGGTCCGCCCCGAGGACTTCGACGCCCCGGTGATCGACACGGTCCAC
Organism: Streptomyces sp. NPDC002138; assembly: GCF_040296485.1. Classification (NCBI taxonomy): domain Bacteria; kingdom Bacillati; phylum Actinomycetota; class Actinomycetes; order Kitasatosporales; family Streptomycetaceae; genus Streptomyces; species Streptomyces sp. NPDC002138. The sequence goes on from NZ_JBEOXE010000035.1 coordinate 20,620, forward strand.
GTGCACACCGAGGCCATCGTGGAGTACGCCCTCGCCCATGCCGGGCCGGCGGCCCAGGTCCCCGCCGTCGAGGCGGCCACCGCGGGCGCCGGGCGCTCGTGATGCGCGCCGTCCACGTCAAGATGACGGTCGCGACGGTCCTCCTCGGCTCGTACCTCGTCGCGAGCAAGCTGATCCTGCGCGAGGTGCCGGTCTTCACCGCCACCTTCGTGCGCCTGATCGCCGCGGTCCTGGTGCTCTCCGTGTACCTACGGCTGCGGCCCCCGGAGCGCGGCGGGGGCGCCCGGCCCGCCCGGCCGGGGCGCCGGGACGCCGCGGTGCTCTTCGCGCAGACCCTGCTAGGGGTGTTCCTGTTCAGCGTGTTCGCCATGTACGGGGTGAAGATGACCGGGGCCATCGAGGCCGGCGTCCTCCTCGGCATGGTGCCCATCTCGATCAGCCTGGTCGCGATCCTCTTCCTCGGGGAGCGGCTGACCGGGCGGCGCGGGCTGGGGATCGCGCTGGCCGTGCTCGGGGCGGTCAGCATCAACGTGATGAGCGGCGGCGGCCGCACGGCCGGCGCGCACGCGGCGCTCGGCGTGCTGCTGCTCGTGTGCTCCGTGCTGTGCGAGGCGGTCTTCGTCACCTTCGGCAAGCTGCTGACGACGCCCATCGCGCCCGCCCGGCTCTCGCTCATCCTGTCGGTGGCGGGCTCGCTGATGTTCCTCGTGCCCGCGGGCGTCGAGTCGCACTGGGGGGTGGACCTGGCCGGGGTCGGCTGGCAGACGTGGGCGCTGATGGCCTACACCGGGGTGGCCATCAACGGGATCGCGGTCGTGCTCATGTACGACAGCCTCGACAGCGTGGACACCACGGTGGTGGCCGCCTTCACGGCGCTCACCCCGGTCAGCGGCGCCGTGCTCTCCGTCCTGCTGCTCGGCGAGGAACTGCGCGCCTATCACCTGGTGGGCATGGTCCTGGTGGTCGGCGGGGTCTTCGTCGTGGCGAAGGAGAAACCCGCGGCGAAAGGAGAAGAGGTGACCGCTGATTGCGTCGCTGATTCCGTCGTGGATTCCGTGGATTCCGTGGATTCGGCGGTGGACGGCCATCCTGCGTATTCGAGCAATGCGGTTAGCTGAACCTTGAGGGGCCTTCTCCGCCGTGGCCCGGACACGGCAGAGTTTTGGGCAGGACGAGACTCTCACGAAGGGAATCGGTACCAATGGCGACTGCCCTTGCTGCCCCTCTCATTTCCACCACCACCGCTTCCGCGCATTCCCTTGGCCAGGACCTCGTGAACGACCTGGAGAAGGCGTTCCCGCAGTCCGGGCCATTTGACCGCGAAGTGCGGCTGAAGCTCTTCAAACGGCTCCACGCCCACTACGTCGCCTACATGGCGGGCCCCGAGGAGTTCGCCTCCATCCCCCGGCTCAACGGCGACCCGGGCATCGCGGCCATCGAGGACGCCTGGCTGTCCTGGGAGGACGGCCAGGTGGACCCCGACACCCTGCCGAAGACGGGCGCCGAGTTCCGCAGCTGGTTCCTGACCACCGCCGACCAGCACACCCAGCCCGAGTTCTGTGCCTACCTCGCCGACGAGGCCGACCTCAACGAGATCGCCCTCTTCTTCATGGGCGAGGAGCTGGTCGACAGCAAGTTCGACGACCTGATGGCCATGGTGCAGATCGGCACCCAGGGCCCCACCAAGCTCACCATCGCCGAGAACTACTGGGACGAGATGGGCGAGGGGAACATCGAGCACATCCACACCCGGATGTTCGAGCACTCCGCCCAGTACATGCGCACCCACTTGGCGCAGTCCGGCATCGACTACTCCAACCTCCAGTTCCCCGAGGCGTACGAGAACGCCTCGCTGCTGCTCCAGTACGGCATCCACCGCCACCTCAACCCCCGCGCCCTCGGCGCGATGGGCGTCCTGGAGCAGAGCGCCTCACCGCGCTTCCAGGCGATGGTCGACGGCTGCCGCCGCCTCGGCGTCCCGGAGGACGTCATCGACTACCAGCGGATCCACGTCCACGTGGACGCCGATCACGGTGCCGAGTGGTTCGAGGGGGTCTTCGTACCGCTCGTGGACCGCTCGCCGGGCCTGCTCCGGGAGATCTCCCTCGGGGTGCTCACCCGGGTGCGCGTGGCCAACGGCTACTACACGCGCATCTGGGACGCCATGAAGGCCCTCCGCTAGCAGCCGGGGCCCGCGAGGGCCGGGACAGCCGGGACAGGGAACGTCGAGAACGGGTGGAATCGATGCCGATCGCAGAAATACCCCGGAAGCCGCAGCTCCTGTACGCACGAGCCCGCGTGACCGGGAACGACCAGACCATCTACCTCATCAAGCTGTTCGTCGCCGCGGCGCTCGTCGCCGCGGGCGTGCTCCTCACGGCGCAGGACGGACTGCTGCCCTCCGCGGCGGGCGTGGTGCTGCTCGCCGCCGTCTATACCCACATGGTGGAACTCCAGCACCAGGCGCTGCACCACACCGCCTTCACCTCCGCCAAGCCCCACCGGATCGTCGGGATCCCGCTCGGGCTGCCGCTGCTCGTGTCGTACACCCACTACCGGGTGCGCCACCTGCAGCACCACAAGGCGCTCGGGACCCCGCAGGACTCAGAGTTCTTCGGCTTCGACACCAGGGCCCCCCTCACCTGGGGGATGCTGGCGCGCGGCGCCTTCGACTACTCGCGGCTGTACGTCATCGGCCGCGAGATCGTCCGCAGCTGGCGGGGCACCTGGGAGTACGACGCCGGGGACATCTCGGAGCGCCGGCGCGGCGAGATCATGTCGGAGTACCGGTGGATGGCCGTCCTGCCGGTGGCGGCGGTGGCCCTGGCGCTCGCCGGATACGGCGGCCCCGTACTGGAGTTGTGGGTGCTGCCGCTGCTCGTCGCGGCGCCGATGCACTTCTTCCTGGAGCTGCCGGAGCACATCCTGTGCGACACGGAGACCACGGACGTGCTGCGCAACACCCGCTCCATCACCGGGAGCTGGTTCAGCACCTGGTACACCAACGGCAACAACCTGCACGTGGAGCACCACGCGGCGATGACCGTGTCGATCAACCGGCTGCGCGCCCGGCACGACGAGGTCACCACCCTGGCGAAGTACGTCGACCGCAGCTACCCGGCGTTCTTCCTGTCGGTGGCGCGGGAGGCGGCGCGCAACGCGCGGCGCTCGCCGGAAGCCCTGGCCGAGCAGGCCGAGGCGGCCCGCGCGGTCCGTGCGGCCGAGCAGGCGGGTAAGGCCCGTGCGGTCCGTACGTCCCCGGGCGCCCCGGAGTCGGTCCCCGCGGCCACCCCCGCGCCGGCCCCGGTGCCCGTGGGGGCCGCGGGCGGCTCGCACCGCTCCCGGGAGGGGTCGGAATGAACCGGCGGCCCGTCCAGGTGCAGGGGCCGGCGATCCATCTGGCCGCCGCGGTCTCCGCCCAGCGGATCCCCGGGCTGATCAGCGCTTCCTTCATCGGGAGCCAGATCCGGCTGGAGGTCCCGGAGGCCGAGTTCAGCATCTGGGTCGGGGCACACGGACCGGCCGGGCTGGCGCTGCGCGTCGAAGCGGTGTTCCGGGAGCTGGGCCAGGACCGCGGGGCGGGCGGCACCTGGTGGAACGCCTGGGACCTCACGGTGGAGTCCCCGGCGCCCGCCCCGGGGGCGGAAGCCGCGGGCGCGGAAGCGGCCTGCGAGGACTTCCGGCCCCGGGACACGCCGGGCGCGCCCGGGCCGGATGCGCCGGGAGCGGACACGCCGCGCGCCGGCGCCCGGGCACCGGCCCTCGTCCCGGGCGCGGGCGCCGTCGGCCCGGGCCACCCCCGGGCGCGGAGGTGCGTACCGGCCGAGCGCACGGCGCGGGCCCTGGCCGGGGAGATCGCCGTGGCCCGGCGGAAGTTCGCCGACCTGCTGGCGGAAGCCAGGGAACAGGGACGGGTCGCGGCCTGAACGGGGGCGCCGGCCGGGGAAACCCGGCCGGCGCCCCCGTCCGTGTGCCGTGGACCACAGGGACCGGGGGCATGGGCCGCTCCCGGGTCGGATAGCCTGACGGCGGATGTCTCTTCACGTCAAGATTCACTGCGGATATGGAGCGGCGTCCTCCCGCACATGGGGCGGGGACGCCCCACCGCCAGCTGTCTAACGGAGAAGGCCATGACCCGCACTCCCGTGAATGTCACCGTCACCGGCGCCGCCGGCCAGATCGGCTACGCGCTGCTCTTCCGCATCGCGTCCGGTCACCTGCTCGGCCCGGACGTGCCGGTCAACCTGCGCCTCCTGGAGATCCCGCAGGGCCTCAAGGCCGCCGAGGGCACCGCCATGGAGCTCGACGACTGCGCTTTCCCGCTGCTGCGCGGCATCGAGATCACCGATGACGCCAACAAGGCCTTCGACGGCGCGAACGTCGCCCTCCTGGTCGGCGCCCGCCCGCGCACGAAGGGCATGGAGCGCGGCGACCTGCTCGCGGCCAACGGTGGCATCTTCAAGCCCCAGGGCAAGGCCATCAACGACAACGCCGCGGACGACATCAAGGTCCTCGTCGTCGGCAACCCGGCCAACACCAACGCGCTCATCGCGCAGGCCGCGGCCCCGGACGTACCGGCCGAGCGCTTCACCGCGATGACCCGCCTCGACCACAACCGCGCGATCTCGCAGCTGGCCGCCAAGACCGGTGCCGCCGTCTCCGACATCAAGCGTCTGACCATCTGGGGCAACCACTCGGCCACCCAGTACCCGGACATCTTCCACGCGGAGATCGCGGGCAAGAACGCCGCCGAGCTGATCGCCGACCAGGCCTGGCTCGCCGACGACTTCATCCCGACCGTCGCCAAGCGCGGCGCGGCGATCATCGAGGCCCGTGGCGCGTCCTCGGCCGCCTCGGCCGCCAACGCCGCCATCGACCACGTGTACACGTGGGTCAACGGCACCGCCGAGGGCGACTGGACCTCCATGGGCATCCCGTCGGACGGCTCCTACGGCGTGCCGACCGGCATCATCTCGTCCTTCCCGGTCACCACCAAGAACGGCGCGTACGAGATCGTCCAGGGCCTGGACGTCAACGAGTTCTCCCGCACCCGCATCGACGCCTCCGTGGCCGAGCTGGTCGAGGAGCGCGACGCGGTCCGCGAGCTGGGCCTCATCTAGTCGTCGCCCCCCACCCCGCGCATCTCGCGCACCCCTTGCGCCCCGGCCAAACCTGGCCGGGGCGCTTTGGCTTGGATTCGACTGTCGGGCGAGGTAAAAGAAATCTAAGGTCGCCCGGTGACCGACCAAGCTCTTCCCCACCAGCCCACACCTTCCGATCGTGGCGGCGGCGGGGACGTCGTCCAGAGCGGCCGCCCCCCGGTGCACCCCGCGCTCAGCGAAGCGGGCCGGATGCTGTGTGCGGGCACCTACCTCGACGCCTCGTACCGCGATCGCGTGATCAACGAGCTGTACGTCCACGAGGAGCGCATCGTCGCCCCCTCGTACGGCTTCGACGCCGCCCGCGTCCTCGCCCACGCGCTGCGCGCCCGGCGCGCCGAACTCGGCTGGGCCGCCGGGATCATCGGCGCCTGGTTCATCGGCATGGTGCTCACCGGCGGCGCCCTCATCGCCCTGCTGCTGCCCTTCCTCCTGCTGAGCCTGTCCGGCTGGCTGCGCGGCCAGGACAGCAGACTCGTGCGCTTCCTGGGCATGGTGCTGCGCGTCTACACCTGGGTGCTGCAGTTCGTCCTGGTGATCGCCCTCATCGGGGCGGGGCTGGCCGCCGGGAACGCCTTCGGTCCGCTCGGCGTCCTCGGCGCCAACGCCTTCTTCTCCGGCTTCAGCGGTTCCGTCACCGGAACCGGGGACCCCTTCTCCTCCGGTTACGACGGCTACGGCTCCTCCGGCGCCTACGGTTCCTCCTCGGGCTCTTCCGGCCTCGGGGCCGCCTCGCCGCTCTGGTGGGTGCTCGCCGTCTTCGTGGCGCTGGTGGCGCTCGTCTGGATCCAGCGCGGCCAGGCCGCCCGGGCCATCGCCGGGGAACTCTCCCCGCGCCGGTACGCCGATCTCGCGAGCGACCCCGCCGAGGCCGCCCAGGGCGTGCGCTTCGCCCGGATCCGCGGCCGGGTCCGGGCCGAGCAGCACAACCCGCTGATCATGTACAACGTCAACGACCCGTTCTGCGGCGCGGGTGATCCGTACCGCCCGTGGCACCTGTCCGTCGAGCTGCGCCCGCGCGAGGACCTCGGCCCCGACCGCAAGGCCGTCCCGGTCACCAACAGCCACATCGTGCACCGGATCGTCCCGCTGCTCCAGGCCCTGCGCGTGCCCTCGCCGCACGGCTCCCCGGCCGCCGAGGCCGCCGTACTCGACCGGATGCGCGAACTCGTCGTCGACGAATGCGTGTTCCTGCCCGGCGGCGGGCTCCCGCACCGCGACGCCGTCCCGCTCACCCCGGACGCCTGGGCCGAGCACATGACCGGCGCCATCGAGGAAGGCGGCGAACGCCGCCGCCACTTCCTGCGCATCCGGGTCGGCGGCTGGGACGAGAACCTGGTCGTCACCCTCTTCGTCCGGGTCCACACCCAGGGCGGCATGATGATGCTGGAGGTCGCGCCGCACGTGCTGCTGCCGCTGCGCACCGTCTTCCAGAACGCCGACGCCGACGCCCACCGCTACCTCCACAACAACTGGCTGGGCAAGGCCGCCTGGGCCCTGCGCCACACCCCCGGCTCGCTCGCCTCCTCCGTCGTCATCCTCGGCCGCGGCATCGCCAGCTGGTGGCGGATCGTCACCGGCGGCCACGGCGGCGCGCTCCCCGAGGGCCCCGGCCTCTCGGTGCGCGAGCTCGCCTCCCAGGACAACGGCTCGCTCTTCCACCTCATGGACCTCGACCGGTATCTGAAAACCATTCAGGACCGGGTGGTGAGCGGTGTGACACTGGCCCTGCACGAAGCGGGCTGGCACACCGAGGAGTTCGCCCAGCGCGCGATCGTCGTCGCGGAGGGCGGGACGTTCATCCAGTCGGTGAGCAACAGCGCCTTCAGCGTCGGCGGCAGCGGACACACCAACACCACCAACCACTCGGGCAGGAGGAGGAGCAGCGGTGGCCACCAGCGGTGAGCAGGAGCGCGGCCGGGAGACCGGACAGGGGTACGGGCGGGACGCCGGTCAGGACGCCGGACGGTCCGTCCGGATCGGCGACGTCAGCGGGAGCAGTTTCAGCATCGGCGGCAGCAACAACACCAACACGGTCCACCACGGGAGCGCCGCCGCCGCGCCCGGCCCCGAGGAGCTGCTGGAGGCGGTACGGGACCTGCGCGCCGCGCTCGTACGGCTGCCCCGCGGCCCGGAGCGCAGCGCGCTCGACGCCGAACTGGACGCGGTCGCCGGTGACCTGGAGGACGCCGACGAGATCCGGCCCGGGCTGCGGGAGCGGCTGCGCGGCGCCCTGACGCGCTGGGCTCCGCTGGTCGAACCGCTGAACGCGGCGACCGCGCTCGGCGCCCTGCTCGTTTCCCTGGGGGGCTGAGCCGTGCCCCCCGCGTCCTCCGGCACGCCCCGCTGGGACTCGCAGGCGCAGCGCTGGGTCTGGGACTCCGCGGCGCCGCCCACGGCCCCGCCGACCGTGCCCGCGCAGCCCGCCGCCCCGCCGACACGGCCGGCCGACCCGCCCGCGCAGCCGCCGTACGGGCCGCCGCCGCCCGTGCACCCGGGATACGGGCCGCCGGACCCGGGGCCGCTGCCGCCGCTGGTCTTCCCGCAGCAGTATCCGGGCCATCCGCCGACGATGCCGGCGGGTTACCCGGGCGGCGGGCCCCTGGACGGGCCGTCGCCCCGGCGCTGGATGACCCCGGCGACGGCGGGCATCGCGGTGGCCGCCGTCGCGATCGGCGCGGCCGTCGTGTGGTTCGTGCTGCGCGACTCCGGCGGCGCCGCCCCGGACCAGGCGCACGGCACCGCGACGCCCAGCGCCTCGGCGCCGGTGTCCCCGGGACCGGCGGACACCCCGTCCGCCTCGGCGTCGTCCTCCGCCTCGCCCGGCGCGAGTACGAGCGCCAGTGCGAGCGCGAGTGCGAGCGCGTCGGCGGGCCACGTCACGGTGACCGACCCGAAGGGCTTCACGGTCGCCGTCCCCAAGGGCTGGACCCGGGACGACCCCGGCAACGGCATCTTCTACCGGTCCGCCGACCGCTCCTCGCTGCTCCAGATCTTCCGGGTGGTCGAACCGGAGCTGAGCCCCCTCGACGCGGTCAAGGGGGCCTCGGCGGACCTGCGCAACCGCACCAGCGGCTACACGGAGATCAAGGTCGGCGCGCTCCCCGGCGGCTCGAACGCCGCCGAGCTGGTCTACGAGTACGACAGCGCGGAGTCGCACGGGCGCAGGCGGGGCGTGGAGCGGGTCTTCTTCGCCCAGGACGGCAACAAGTGGGCCCTGCTCACGGCCGGTCCGGCCGGCGAGTGGGAGACCACCCAGGACCACCTCTCGGCGGCGGTGGGGGCCTTCCACCCGTAGGCCGTCTCTTTCGGCTCGGCGGCCGCCGCGGGGCGCGGATCAGTTCTTGTACATGCCCGGGGTGTAGTGCCCCGGCACCAGACGGGTGGTGACGCCGAACCGGTTCCATACGTTGATCGTGGCGATGACCGAGATCAGCTGGGCCAGTTCGGCTTCCTCGAAGTGCTTCGCCGCGTGCGCGTACACCTCGTCGGGAACGAAACCGTCGGTCAGGACGGTCACGGCCTCCGTCAGCTCGATCGCGGCCAGTTCCTTCTCGGTGTAGAAGTGCCGCGACTCCTCCCACGCGCCGAGGAGGACGATCCGCTCGACGCTCTCGCCCGCCGCGATCGCGTCCTTCGTGTGCATGTCCAGGCAGAAGGCGCAGTGGTTCAGCTGCGAAGCGCGGATCTTCACCAGCTCGACGAGGGCCGGGTCCAGGCCCTTCTTCGCGGCGATCTCCAGGGCGATGACGGCCTTGTAGACCTCGGGGGCGAGTGTGGCGATGTGCATCCGGGGGGAGTGCTCGGGAGCGTGGTGGTCGTGAGCGCTGTGCTGTCCGTTCGTGGTCATGGACCCACCGTACGCAGCGGGCGGCCCACCGATATGGTCCATCCTCATGACGGATTCATGGGCCACTTTCGGCGCTGACCTGCATCTGGAGCTGTCCGCGGGACGTGGTCTGCGGGCCGGGCTCACCGAAGCGCTGCGCGAGGCCGCGCGGGGCGGGCGGCTCGCCCCCGGGACCCGGCTCCCCTCCTCCCGTACGCTCGCGGCCGATCTCGGAATCGCCCGCAACACGGTCGCCGAGGCGTACGCCGAACTGGTCGCCGAGGGCTGGCTGACGGCCCGCCAGGGCTCCGGGACCCGGGTCGCGGAGCGGGCCCGCCCGCGCCGGGCCGCGGCGGCCGCGGCGGTACGCCGGCCCGCGCGCCGGGGGCCCTCGTACAGCCTGATGCCCGGCAGCCCGGACCTCGGCGGCTTCCCGCGGGCGGCCTGGCTGACCGCGGCCCGGCGCGCGCTCGCGGACGCCCCGAACGAGGCCTTCGGCTACGGCGGCGATCCGCGCGGGCGGGTGGAACTGCGCGAGGCGCTGGCCGGGTACCTGGCGCGGGCGCGCGGGGTGTACGCCGACCCGGACCGCATCGTGCTGTGCTCCGGCTTCGCGCACGGGCTGCTGCTGATGACGCGGCTGCTGCGGGCGCGCCGGGTCCGGGAGACGGCGGTGGAGGCGTACAGCCTGGACGTGCACCGCGAACTCCTCACGCGCGGGGGCCTGCGGACCAGGCCGCTGGCGCTGGACGCCGCCGGGGCGCGGACCGGGGACCTGGCCGGGCTGGGGGTGGGAGCGGTGCTCCTCACCCCGGCGCACCAGTTCCCCACCGGGGTCGCGCTGACGCCCGGGCGGCGGGCGGCCGCCGTCGACTGGGCGCGGACCAGCGGGGGCCTGATCCTGGAGGACGACTACGACGGGGAGTTCCGCTACGACCGCCAGCCGGTCGGCGCGCTCCAGGGCCTGGACCCGGACCGGGTGGTCTACCTCGGCACGGCCAGCAAGTCCCTGGCGCCGGGGCTGCGGATGGGGTGGATCGTGGCCCCGCCGGGCCTCGTCGACGAACTCCTCGCCGTCAAGGGGCGCACCGACTGGACCTCCAGCGCGCTGGACCAGCTGACGCTGGCGCAGTTCATCACGTCCGGGGCGTACGACCGGCACGTGCGCGGGATGCGGCTGCGGTACCGGCGGCGGCGGGACGAGCTCGTGGCGGCGGTGGGGGACCGGGTCGCCGTCTCCGGCATCGCGGCCGGGCTGCACGCCGTGCTGGACCTGCCCGTGGGGACGGAGCGCTCGCTCCTCCAGGCCGCGGCCTGGCAGGAGCTGGCCCTGGAAGGCCTGGCCCGCTTCCGGCACCCGGAGGCCGACATGCCGCCGCGCGACGCCCTGATCGTCGGCTACGGCACCCCCCCGGCCAGCGCCTGGACCCCCACCCTGAAGGCCCTCCAATCCACCCTCCCGTAGCCCCCCGAGGCCGGCTGGCGCTCGTGGGCGGTGCCGGGGGTGCCTGGCCCGGGAGGGCTGGTGCTGCCTCCGGCGGCGCCTCAAACGCCGGCGGGGCTGGTATTCGGCGGCGGGGCCGGGGGTGCCTGGCTCGGGAGGGCTGGTGCTGCCTCCGGCGGCGCCTCAGACGTCGGCGGGGCTGGTATTCGGCGGCGGGGCCGGGGGTGCCTGGCTCGGGAGGGCTGGTGTTGCCTCCGGCGGCGCCTCAAACGCCGGCGGGGCTGGTATTCGTCGGCGGGGCCGGGGGTGCCTGGCGAGTGCGTTCGTACCGTCAGTTGTCGGCTTGAGGTGCCACATGCAGCCTCGCCGGCGTTTGAGGCGCCGCCGGAGGCAGTCCCGGGCCGGCCGGGGCGTCGCGCGAGCGGTCGGCCTCCGGGGGAGGTGGGCTCGGGCCCCGCCGGTCTGTCAGGAGGCGCCCTCAGGGGCGAGCGGCGGGCAGGGGCCGCCCGACCGGGGCGGAGCCGGTGCCGCCCGGGTCAAGGGGGCGGCGGCCCGGTCGGAGGGGGTGGTTCGCCGAAGCGGGCCAGGGCCAGGGCGCCCGATACCGCCACCGCGAAGCCCAGGGCCGCCAGCCAGGTCAGCCCCGGCCGCGTACGGTCGCCCAGCCAGACCACGCCCACCACGGCCGGCCCGATCGTCTCGCCCAGCACCAGCCCGGCCGTGGCCGCCGTCACCGACCCCCGCTGCAGGGCCGAGGTCAGCAGCAGGAACGCCGCCCCGCCCCCCAACAGCAGCGCGTACGTCGCCGGGTTCGCCACCAGCGCCCCCGGCGCGAAGCCGTCGATCAGCCGGACCGCGACCTCCACCACCCCGAACCCGGTCCCCGCCCCCAGCCCCAGCACCAGGGCCCGCGAGCGATCCGGCAGCCGCCCCGCCACCGCCCCCACCAGCAGGACCCCCGCCGCAGCGCCCAGCATCGACCACTTGAGCGCCGTACTCCCGGGCCGGGAGCCCTCCGCCCCCGACGCCAGGCCGAGCAGTGCCAGGCCGAGGCAGACCACCCCGACCGCGCCCCACTCCGCACCGCTGAGCCGGACCTTCAGCAGCCGCGCCGCGACCACCGCGGTCACCGCCAGGCTGGCGGCCAGCGCCGCGCCGACGGCGTAGATCGGGATCGAGCGCAGGGCGATGATCTGGAAGACGAAGCCGATCCCGTCCAGCGACAGCCCGGCCAGGTACCGCCACTGCCGCAACGCCCGCAGCAGCAGCGCCGGATCCACCCCCGACCCCGTCCCCGGCTCGGCCGCCCGCGCGGCCACCGCCTGGAGCACGGAGGCCGTACCGAAACAGACCGCAGAAGCCAGCGCGCACACCATCCCGATCAGCACGGCCCCCACTCTGACACCCTCCCGCCGCCCCTGCCGGGCGCAACCCCGACAACGGCGGCGTCCAGGGGACTGGATCCAGCCGTGATCGCGGGCCCGGAGGTACGCCGGCGTCGACCTCGGCCTGCCGTTCCTATCGCCGGCCCCCCGTTGACCCGGCAGGAGACCGCGATGCGCACCGTCACGTACCACCGCGCACGCCCTGTTCGCGCGGGTCCTCGCCGACTCCGGCCTGCGCGGCTGGAGCCGGGTCGGCGGGCCCGCCTGAGGGTGGCCGGATTCCATCGGCGCGAGCGCCGCTCTAGGGTGGGGGGCCAACAGCGTCGGCCAGGGGGAGCAGCACCTACATGGACAGCGGCAGCAGCACCGGTACCACGCGGCGGCGGATGCGATCCAGCGCCGTCGCCCTCGGCGGGATGGGACTGCTCGCCGCCTCCCTCGTCGCCTGCGGTTCCAGCGACGCTCCGGACAAGCGGTGCGTGTCGAAGACCTCCCTCGACAAGCTGGACGACAAGGAGTGCCGCAGCGGCGGCCGCGGCTCCTACTACTACGGCGGCACCACGAGCAACGGCAGGGTCACCGGCGGCAGCTTCGACAAGTCCGCCGTCAGCCGCGGCGGCATCGGTGGCGGCGGCGGCAGCCACAAGTCCAGCGGCGGCTGAGCATGCGCCGTCACACCATCGAGCCCCGGCCCGACTGGCAGCGGATCGTCGAGGAGCAGGGGCTGATCTACCCCCTCACCCGCTACCCGGACGACTCCCTGCGCCCGTACTGGGACGAGAGCGCGTACTACTCCTTCACGCTTCCCGAGGTCGAGGCGCTCGAGGACGTGGTCGAGGAGCTGCACAGGATGTGCCTCGCCGCCGCCGCGCACATCGTGGAGCACGACCGCTTCGCGGACCTCGGCATCACCGATCCCCGGCTGGCCGCGCTGATCACCGGATCCTGGCGGCGGCGCGCCGAACAGCCCTCCCTCTACGGCCGTTTCGACCTGCGCTACGACGGCGCCGGCGGCCCGGCCAAGATGCTGGAGTACAACGCCGACACCCCCACCTCCCTGGTGGAGGCGGCCGGTCCGCAGTGGTTCTGGATGGAGGAGCGCTTCCCCGGCGCCGACCAGTGGAACTCCCTGCACGAGCGGCTCGTCGAGGCCTGGCGCCGCCAGGCCCGGCTGCTGCCGCCCGGGCCCGTGCACTTCGCGCACTCCGAGGCCGACGAGCTGGGCGAGGACCTGATGACGGTCGCCTACCTCCAGGAGACCGCCGAGCAGGCCGGGCTGGCGACCGAGGCCCTGCCGGTCGAGCGGATCGGCTGGGACCGGCTCTCCGGCCGGTTCGTCGACGAGAAGCTCCGCTTCATCCGCAGCTGCTTCAAGCTCTACCCGTGGGAGTGGCTGGCCGAGGACGAGTTCGGCCCGCAGGTGCTCGACACCATGGACCTCGGCGGATCCTCCGGTTCCACCCTCTGGATCGAACCGGTCTGGAAGATGCTGCTGTCCAACAAGGCGCTGCTGGCGATCCTGTGGGAGCTGTATCCGGACCACCCGAACCTGCTCCCCGCCTACCTCGACGGCCCGCGCGAGCTGGCGCACACCACGGGGTACGCGGTGAAGCCCCTGCTGGGCCGCGAGGGCGACGGGGTCACCCTGCACCCCGTCGGCGCGCCCCCGTACGCGCCCCCGCACGCACCCCCGGCCGACGCCGAGGACGACGGGCCGGTGTGCTTCCAGGGCCTCGCCCCGCTGCCCGACTTCGACGGCAACCGGGTGGTGCTCGGCGCGTGGGTCGTCGAGGACGAGGCGGCGGGGCTCGGCATCCGGGAATCCGCGGGGCCGGTCACGGACGAGTACGCCCGCTTCCTGCCCCACGTCATCCTGTAGCCGTCCTGCGGGGAACCGTTACGCCGAGAGGACCGCGCGCAGCTGGTCGAGGCCCCAGTCCAGGTCCTCCTTGCTGATGACCAGCGGCGGCGCGATCCGGATCGTGGAGCCGTGGGTGTCCTTGACCAGGACCCCCCGCTCCATCAGCTTCTCGGAGATCTCCCGGCCCGTGCCGAGCGCCGGATCGATGTCCACCCCGGCCCACAGCCCGCGCCCGCGTACGGCGGTCACCGCGCCGCCGCCCACCAGCAGGCCCAGCTCCCGGTGCAGGTGGTCGCCCAGCTCGGCGGCGCGCTGCTGGTACTCGCCGGTGCGCAGCATCGCGATCACCTCCAGGGCGACCGCGCAGGCCAGCGGGTTGCCGCCGAAGGTGGAGCCGTGCTCGCCCGGGTGGAACACCCCGAGCACGTCCCGGTCGGCGACCACCGCCGACACCGGCACCACACCGCCGCCGAGCGCCTTCCCCAGGATGTAGAGGTCCGGTACGACGCCCTCGTGGTCCAGGGCGAAGGTCTTGCCGGTCCGCCCGAGCCCCGACTGGATCTCGTCGGCCATGAACAGCACGTTCCGCTCGCGCGTGAGCTCCCGTACGGCCGTGAAGTAGCCCGGCGGCGGTACCAGCACCCCCGCCTCGCCCTGGATCGGCTCCAGCAGCACGGCGACGGTGGTGTCGGTGACGGCCGCCGCGAGGGCGTCCAGGTCGCCGTAGGGGACGATGTCGAACCCCGGCGTGTAGGGCCCGTAGTGGTCACGGGCCTCGGGGTCGGTGGAGAAGGACACGATGGTCGTCGTACGGCCGTGGAAGTTGTTGGACGCGACGACGATCCGCGCCTGGCCGTCCGGGACGCCCTTGACCTCGTAGCCCCACTTGCGGGCGGTCTTCACGGCGGTCTCCACCGCCTCCGCGCCCGTGTTCATCGGCAGCACCATCTCCTTGCCGCACAGCTCCGCCAGTTCGCGGCAGAAATCGGCGAAGCGGTCGTGGTGGAAGGCGCGCGAGGTGAGCGTGACCCGCTCCAGCTGCGCGCGGGCGGCGTCGATCAGCCGCCGGTTGCCGTGGCCGAAGTTGAGGGCCGAGTAGCCCGCGAGCATGTCGAGGTAGCGCTTGCCCGCCACGTCGGTCATCCACGCGCCCTCCGCGTGGGCGACGACGACGGGGAGGGGGTGGTAGTTGTGCGCGCTGTGCGCGTCGGCCGCGGTGATCGCGGCCGAAGTGGCGGCATTGCTCTGGGCGTCGGTCTGAGTCGACACGGGGTCTCCGTTTCGTCCGTTTCGTCCGTGCGGGACAGTGACGAGGGTGGCGTCATTCTCTATCTCGCTCACCACGCGGACGCGGAAACCTCATCCGTGGCGCGGCCGCTAAGCTGGGCGGCACGCACGGCGACTGGCGTACGGAGAACGAACTCCGGGGGAGTCGTGCGCGCAGGACCGCATCAAGGGCCGCTCGCCTGGGCCTCGCGGGGACGAGATCTGACATCGACCCCGGAGGAGCCGCCATGTCCGCGAGCCGCCATCCCGCCCTCTTCGCCACCGACCCCGAACTCGCGTCGTTCGTCGCGGCGGAGGAACAGCTGCAGGCCGACACCCTGCGCCTGATCCCCAGCGAGAACTACGTGTCCGCGGCGGTGCTCGAAGCGTCCGGCACCGTGCTGCAGAACAAGTACAGCGAGGGGTACCCGGGCCGCCGCTACTACGAGGGCCAGCAGAACATCGACCGGGTCGAGGCCCTCGCGATCGAGCGGGCCAAGGGTCTGTTCGGCGTGGACCACGCCAACGTCCAGCCGTACTCGGGCTCCCCGGCGAACCTGGCCGTCTACCTGGCCTTCGCCCGGCCCGGTGACACCGTGATGGGCATGGCCCTGCCGATGGGCGGGCACCTGACCCACGGGTGGGGCGTGTCGGCGACCGGGTCGTGGTTCCGGGGCGTGCGCTACGGCGTGCGCGCGGACACCGGCCTGATCGACTTCGACGAGGTCCGCGACCTGGCCCTCAAGGAGCGGCCGAAGATCATTTTCTGTGGTGGTACGGCGCTGCCCCGGACCATCGACTTCGCCGCCTTCGCCTCGATCGCGGAGGAGGCCGGGTCGGTCCTGGTGGCCGACGTCGCGCACATCGCGGGCCTGATCGCGGGTGGGGCGCACCCCAGCCCGGCCGGTCACGTGGACGTCATCTCCACCACCACGCACAAGACCCTGCGCGGGCCGCGCGGGGCGATGCTGATGTGCCGCGAGGAGCACGCGAAGGCCATCGACAAGGCCGTCTTCCCCGGGCTCCAGGGCGGGCCGCACAACCAGACGACGGCGGGCATCGCGGTCGCCCTGCACGAGGCGGCGCAGCCGGCGTTCGTGTCGTACGCGCACGGGGTCGTGGCCAACGCGAAGGCGCTGGCGGCGGCGCTGCTGGAGCGGGGCTTCGACCTGGTGTCGGGCGGCACCGACAACCACCTGATCCTGATGGACCTGACCTCGCGGGGCGTCGCGGGGAAGGTGGCGGCCAAGGCGCTGGACCGGGCGGGGATCGTCGTGAACTACAACACGGTGCCGTTCGATCCGCGCAAGCCGTTCGATCCCTCGGGGGTGCGGATCGGGACGCCGTCGCTGACGTCGCGGGGGCTGCGGCCGGAGCACATGCCGGTGGTCGCGGAGTGGATCGCGCGGGGGGTGGCGGCCGGGGCCGCCGGTGACGAGGCGGCCCTGGCCGCGATCCGCACCGAGGTGACCACCCTGATGTCCGCCTTCCCGGCCCCGGGCCTCCCCCTGGCCTGACCCCCGCGGCGGAACGGTCCGGCGGGCCCGACCCCCCTCCGGGGTGCGCCTCAATCGCCGGCGCGGCCAAGGGTGCCGCGCCGGCACCAGGCCCCACCGGCCGTCGTCCCCTCCGGGGGCGCCTCAATCGCCGGCGCGGCTGGATTTGCTTCCCCCGGACCTCAGCCCTCGGGCGAGGCCCGTACCCACCCCACACCCCTCGGGCGAGGCTCGTGCTCACCCCACACCCCTCGGCCGATCCCCACGCCCGGCCACCCCAGCCCCGCCGGCGTTTGAGGCGCCCCCGGAGGGGAGGGCGACCGTCAGCCGGGTCGCCCCTCAGCCTCGGCGGCGCGGCCGGGGCCCGGCCATCCCAGCCCCGCCGGCGTTTGAGGCGTGCCCCGGTGGGGTGGCGGCCGCAGGGCGGGCTGGGGTGGGTCGGAGCCAGGCCACCGCCGGGGGAAAGCGGTCGCTTGATTCGTGCAAGATCAAGCCGACCGGGTACGCACGGGTACGGACGGTGACGCCCGGCCGCACCGGGCCCGACCCCCCACACCCCGCCGGAGGCAACCGGTTCCGGCCAGCGCGGGCCGAAGACCGCCCCCGCACCTGAGAGAATGGCGGCATGGCCTCTGATCGTCCCCGCGCGCTCTCCGGTATCCAGCCCACCTCCGGTTCGTTCCACCTCGGGAACTACCTCGGAGCGATTCGGCAGTACGTCGCCCTGCAGGAATCACACGACGCCTTCTACATGGTCGTCGACCTGCACGCGATCACCATGCCGCAGGATCCGAAGGAACTCCGCGCCAATACGCGGCTCTCCGCCGCTCAGCTGCTCGCCGCCGGCCTCGACCCGGAGCGCTGCACCCTCTTCGTCCAGAGCCACGTGCCCGAGCACGCGCAGCTCGGCTGGGTCATGAACTGCATCACCGGCTTCGGCGAGGCCAGCCGGATGACCCAGTTCAAGGACAAGTCCGCGAAGTCGGGCGCCAACAACGCCACCGTCGGCCTGTTCACGTACCCGATCCTCCAGGTCGCCGACATCCTGCTGTACCAGGCCAACGCCGTCCCCGTCGGCGAGGACCAGCGCCAGCACATCGAGCTGACCCGCGACCTGGCCGAACGCTTCAACCAGCGCTTCGGCAAGACCTTCACCGTCCCGGCCGCCCACATCGTCAAGGAGGTCGCGAAGATCTACGACCTCCAGGACCCGGCGATCAAGATGTCGAAGTCCGCCTCCACCCCCAAGGGCCTGATCAACCTCCTCGACGAGCCCAAGGCCACCGAGAAGAAGATCAAGAGCGCGGTCACCGACACCGAGGCCGAGATCCGCTTCGACGCCGAGAAGAAGCCCGGCGTCAGCAACCTGCTCACGATCTACTCCACCCTCACGGGTACGGCGATCCCCGTCCTGGAGGAGAAGTACGAGGGCAAGGGCTACGGCGCGCTGAAGACCGACCTGGCCGAGGTCATGGTCGATTTCGTCACGCCGTTCAAGCAGCGCACCCAGGAATACCTGGACGACCCGGCGACGCTGGACGACGTACTCGCCAAGGGTGCGCAGAAGGCCCGCGCGGTCGCTTCGGAGACCCTCGCGAGCGCGTACGACCGGCTCGGTTTCCTGCCCGCGAAGCACTGACGGCGGGCCCCCGGAGTGCCGGGGACCTGCGACTCTGGCCGTTTGGAAGAGCTGGCCCCACACTGGGGTCGGAACACCTCGCACAGGCGACGCACAGACCGCATCCAGATGACTGAGGAGACATACGTGGGGACCGTAACGCTCGGCGTTTCGATCTCGGTCCCGGAGCCGTACGGCAGCCAGCTCCAGCAGCTGCGCGCCGGCTTCGGGGACGCTGCCGCGCACGGCATCCCCACGCATGTCACCCTCGTGCCGCCCACGGAGGTGGAGGAGGACTGCCTTCCGGCGATCCGGGCCCACCTGACCGAGGTCGCGGCGGCCTTCCGCCCCTTCGCGATGCGGCTCTCGGGCACGGGCACCTTCCGCCCGCTCTCGCCCGTCGTCTTCGTCAAGGTCGTCGAGGGCGCCGCGGGCTGCACCCGGCTCCAGGGCCAGGTCCGCGACCCCGAGGGCCCGGTCAGCCGCGAGCTGGCCTTCCCGTACCACCCGCACGTCACCGTCGCCCACGGGATCTCCGAGGAGGCGATGGACCTGGCTTTCGAGTCCCTCGCCGACTACGACGCCGACTGGCTCTGCACGGGCTTCGCGCTCTACGAGCAGGGCTCCGACGGGGTCTGGCGCAAGCTGCGCGAGTACCCGTTCGGGACGGGCCCGACGGGCGTTCCGGCACAGGCGGGCTCACCCGTCGACGAGCCGACCGCACGCCGCGCCTGACCCCGCTCCCGGCCGACCGGACGCAGCGGCCGCAGGGCCCGCAGCGTGCGGAACCGGAGCTTTCGAAGGACCAGGTCGTGGAACGGGCGAGCCGTCGGGCGGAAAGTCACAATCGACGACCGTAGCGCCCGAAAGCGGCAATCCCGGCTATTTCCGGACGCTGAATTACGGTGACCCCATGGACTGGCTGACGAAACTCCCCCTGATCGGGCCCCTGGTGAGCCGTCTCATGCGGACCCACGCCTGGCGTTCGTACGAGCGCCTGGACCGGGTGCGCTGGAGCCGGCTCGCCGCCGCCATCACCTTCATCAGCTTCCTCGCGCTCTTTCCGCTGATCACGGTGGCCGCGGCCATCGGCGCGGCGCTGCTCACCCCCGACCAGCTCACCCGGCTGGAGGCCAACCTGGCCAAGCAGGTGCCCGGGATCTCCGACCAGCTCGACCTCGACGCCCTGGTCGCGAACGCGGGCACGGTCGGCCTCGTCGCCGGCGCGGTCCTGCTCTTCACCGGCATCGGGTGGGTCACGTCCATGCGCGGCTGTCTGCGCGTGGTCTGGGACAAGGACGACGAGGACGACGGGAACCCCTTCGTCCGCAAGGGCAAGGACGCGCTCGTCCTCATCGGCCTCGGCGGCGCGGCCCTGGCGTCGGCCGGTGCCTCGATCCTCGGCTCCACCGCGGTCGGCCGCTTCGGCGCGTGGCTGGGCCTGCCCGACCACGGCGCGGGCGGCGCGGTCCTGCGCGGCGCCGCCTTCGCGGTCGGGGTGCTGGCCGCCTTCCTGCTCCTGCTGTACGTCCTGACCCTGCTGCCCGGGGTCCAGCCGCCGCGCCGCCGCCTGGTCCAGGCGGCCCTCATCGGCGCGGCCGGCTTCGAACTGCTGAAACTGCTGCTCAGCAGCTATATGCGGGGGGTCGCGGCGAAGAGCATGTACGGGGCCTTCGGTGTCCCCATCGCCCTGCTGCTCTGGATCAACTTCACCGCGAAGCTGCTCCTCTTCTGCGCCGCCTGGACGGCGACCCGCGACGACGCGGAGGACCCGGAGTCCGCGCAGGACCCGAAGATCACGCTGGACAAGCGGGATGAGCAGGACGAGCGGGACGAGCCGAGTGATCGGGAGATCAGTCCTTCTCCCCGCCGCGCGCCTGACGGCCCCGCGGCCAGCGCCGGTTGATCACGAAGGCCGCGGCCGCGAGGGCCGCGACCACACCGCCCGCGATGCCGAGCGCCGTACCGAGCCCGCCGCCGCCCTCCTCGCTCGCCGCCGCGGTCTGCTTGTTCTCGTGCGACTGCGCGGGGGAGCCGTGCGAGGAGGTGTCCGCGCTCTTCGGCGGCACCAGCTCGCCGATCGGCTTCACCTTCCCGGCCGCCGCGAAACCCCAGTCGAAGAGGGTCGCGGTCTCCTCGTAGACCGCGTTGACGCCGCCCGCGGCCGGGTTCATCACCGTCACCACGAGCTTCTTGTCCCCGCGCTGGGCGACGCCGGTGAAGGTGGACCCGGCCATGGTGGTGTTGCCGTTCTTCACGCCCGCGATGCCCTTGTACGGGGTGATGCCCCCCGCGCCCGTCATCAGCCGGTTGGTGTTCTGGATCTCGAAGGCGTCGCGCGGCTGGCCGGGCTTCTGCTCGCCCGGGAACTTCGCGCTCGCCGTGGCGGCGTACTCCCGGAAGTCCTTCTTCTGCAGACCGGAGCGGGCGAAGAGTGTCAGGTCGTACGCGCTGGACACCTGGTCCGGGGCGTCGTAGCCGTCGGGGGAGATCACGTGCGTGTCGAGGGCCTGCAACTCCTCCGCGTGCGCCTGCATGTCCTTGACGGTCTTCTCCACGCCGCCGTTCATGGACGACAGCACGTGCACGGCGTCGTTGCCGGAGCGCAGGAACACGCCGAGCCACAGGTCGTGGACGGTGTACTCGAGGTCCTCCTTGACCCCGACCAGGCTGCTGCCCGCGCCCACCCCGGCCAGGTCCTCCTGGCTGACCTTGTGCACCTGCTCCTTGGGGAGCGTGGGCAGCACGGTGTCCGCGAAGAGCATCTTCATGGTGGAGGCCGGGGGCAGCCGCCAGTGCGCGTTCTGCGCGGCCAGCACCTCGCCGGTCTCCGCGTCGGCCACGATCCAGGAGCGCCCGGTCAGGTTCGTCGGCAGCGCGGGCGCGCCCGGCAGCAGATGGACCTGCGGGCCCGGCTGGCCGAGCAGGGCGCCGCCGACCGCGGACATCCCCGCGGGCGGCGCGGGCGCCTTCACCGGGGGCTTGGCGCCCTTGCCGTCCGGTGACGGGGTGGGCGTGGGGGCGGGAGTGACGGCGTACGCGGGGGCCACGGCCAGGGCGGGCAGCAGCAACGCGGCGGAGAGGACCGTCAGCGCGGTCTTTTTGGCAGACACGGACGAGAACGTACATCGCATTGCCGCGTCAGCCGGTCCGCTCCGGCCAACCCGCCGCAACCACCGCCGGGACAGCCCACCCCGGCGCGTCCGTCCTGGGGACGGAACCGATACTGGGCCCATGAGACTCAGCCGCGCCGCCTCCTGGTTCCTGCTCGCCTTCGGAGTGTGGAGCTGGTTCATCTGGGTTTCTTTCGTCCGGAACCTGTGGAAGGACGGCAGCGGACTGGCCTTCGACGGCGCCGGTGACCCCACCGCGTACTTCTGGGTGCACCTGACGCTCGCCGTTACGTCCTTTCTGCTGGGGACGGGTGTGGGGGTCATCGGGTTGCTCGGGGTGCGGGCGCTGCGGCGTGGATCACGTGACGCGGGCTCGGACGGTGCGGGCTCGGGCGGCGCGGGCTCGGGCGGCGCGGCGTGACCGTCCTGATCTTCGCCCTGGTGGCGCTGGCGGTCCTGGCCCTGTTGGTGCTGGTGCACCGCTGGTTGTGGATCCGGCTGGTCCGCGATACGACGGCCCCGGGCGGGTGGCCGCGGCGCGTGCTGACCGGTTGTGCGGTCGGGCTGCCGGTGCTGTCCGTGGCGGCGCTGGTCGCCGGGCGGGCGGGGGCGCCGTTCTGGGTGCAGCGGGGGGTGGCGTGGCCGGGGTTCATGTGGCTGGCGGTGCTCTTGTACCTGTCCCTGGCCATGCTCGTGGCCGAACCGGCCCGCCTCCTCCTCCTCCGCCACCCGCGCCCCACCCCGGCCGACGCCTCAATCGCCGGCGGGGCTGGGGTTGCCGACGGGCCGCCCGCCCAGGCTTCGTCCGCGGCTCCGCTGGCCTCCGGCGGCGCCTCAATCGCCGGCGGGGCTGGGGTTGCCGCCGGGCGGGCTGGTGAGTCGGTGCTGGGTTCTGGGGTTTCGTCCGCGGGTCCGTTGGCCTCCGGCGGCGCCTCAATCGCCGGCGGGGCTGGGGTTGTCTCGGGCGAGGCTGGGTTTGTCTCCGGCGGGGCTGGGATTGCCGACGGGCCAGCGGGGGAGCTGCGCTCCGGGAGTGCGGCGGCTTTGGTCGCGCCGACCTCTTCAGCCTCGCCGGCGTTTGAGGCGCCGCCGGAGGCGAAGGCGGGCGGGCGGGCGGAGGGGCAGGCGCCGGCCCCCCAAGCCTCGCCGGCGATTGAGGCGCCGCCGGAGGCGACGCGGGCGGGGGCAGCCCAGGCCGCCAGGGGGGTGGGGAGCAGTCGGCGGGTGTTTGTGGCGCGGGTGCTGGCCGGGGCGGCGGTGGCGGCGGCCGGCGGGACCGTCGGGTACGGGACGTACGGCGTGCTGCGCGGACCCCGCGTCAAGCGCGTCACCGTCCCCCTCGCCAAACTGCCCCGCGCAGCCCACGGCTTCCGGATCGCCGTCGTGAGCGACATCCACCTCGGCCCCATCCTCGGCCGCGCCCACACCACCCGCATCGTCGACACCGTCAACGCCACCCAGCCCGACCTGATCGCCATCGTCGGCGACCTCGTGGACGGCTCGGTCCACGACCTCGGGCCCGCCGCGGAACCCCTGGCCCGGCTCACCGCACGGCACGGGAGCTTCTTCGTCACCGGCAACCACGAGTACTTCTCCGGGGCCCGGCAGTGGGTGGACCACGTCCGCGAGCTGGGCCTGCACCCGCTCGAGAACGCCCGCCAGGAGCTGCCGTACTTCGACCTCGCCGGCGTCAACGACGTCGCGGGCGAGAGCGAGGGCGAGGGCCCGGACTTCGACAAGGCCCTCGGCGGCCGCGACCGCGCCGACCGGACGGCCGTACTCCTCGCCCACCAGCCGATCGTGATCCACGACGCGGTCCGCCACGGGGTGGACCTCCAGCTCTCCGGCCACACCCACGGCGGCCAGCTGTGGCCGGGAAACTACCTCGCGGAACTCGCCAACCCGACCGTTGCGGGCCTGGAGCGGTACGGGGACACTCAGCTCTACGTGTCGAGGGGAGCCGGTGCGTGGGGACCGCCCGTGAGGGTCGGTGCACCCTCTGACATCACCGTCGTGCAACTCGCGTCATACCAGACATAATTCCTCCAACCCGACACCGAAACGCCCTTCCACCCCCGAATTTTCCGTGATTGGGTGACCGGTAATCGGATAAACATGCGTCAGCAGCGGACACGCGGCCCGGCGCGGGGTGGGCAATGAGGAGTTCAGGGATGCTGCGGTCTGTCCGCTCCAAGATCATCGCGGCTGGGCTGGTCCTGGCTGTCGCCGGCGCGGGGGCGTGGGTGATGCTGCCGGACGACGCCGCCGGACATGGCGCGATCACGGTGGGTACGACCGACGCCGTGTCCTCCCTGGACCCGGCCGGGGCGTACGACGCCGGCTCCTGGGCGCTGTACAGCAACGTCTACCAGTCGCTGCTGACCATCAAGCCCGGCTCGGACGTCCCGGTTCCCGACGCGGCCACGGCCTGCAAGTTCATCGGGGCCAAGCTCACCACGTACCAGTGCGAGCTGCGCACCGACGTGAAGTTCTCCAACGGCCGCGCGATCACGGCCGAGGACGTGAAGTTCTCGTTCGACCGGATCAAGGCGATCAACTCCAAGCAGGGCCCGGCGCCGCTGTTCAACACCCTGGAGTCGGTCAAGGCCGAGGGCAGGACGGTCACCTTCAACCTCTCCGCCCGTGACGCCACCTTCCCCTTCAAGATCGCGACGGGCGCCGCCGCGATCGTCGACAAGGACAAGTACCCGGCGAAGGCGCTGCGCGAGGACGACAAGGTGGACGGCTCGGGACCGTACGTCCTGGGCGCCTACAAAGAGGGCGCGAGCGCCGAGCTGAAGCCGAACGCGGGCTACAACGGTCAGGTCAAACCGGCCAAGTCGGCCGTCACGGTCAAGTACTTCAAGGACTCCGAGACGCTGAACGCGGCCTGGAAGGACCACAGGATCCTCGTCGCCCACCGCGACATGCCCCCGGAGGTCCTCGCGGCTCTCAACCCGGGCCTGAAGGACACCCGCTACCAGGAGTCCGGCGGCACCGAGACCCGCAGCCTGGTCTTCAACGTCCGCCCGGGTTCGGCCATGGCGAAGCAGCCGGTCCGCCAGGCGATCGCCGCCCTGCTCGACCGGTCGAAGATCGCGGGGGAGACGTACAAGGGAACGGTCACCCCCCTGTACTCCATCGTCCCGGCGGGCATCGCCGGCCACAGCACGCCGTTCTTCGACTCTTACCCGGCACCGAACGCCGCAAACGCGAGGAAGATCCTCAAGGACGCCGGCATCGATGCCCCCGTCAGCTTCAAGCTCGGGTTCAACGTGCGCGGTGCGAACGTCCAGGAGGGCGCCGAGATCAAGCGGCAGCTGGAGTCCTCGGGCCTCTTCCAGGTGCAGACCGAGTCCGTGCCCGTGTGGGAGGACTTCCAGAAGGACTACGCGGCGGGCAAGTTCGACGCCTACACCATCGGCTGGATCCCCGACTTCCCGGACGCGGACAACTTCGGCGCTCCGCTCGTCGGCGCCGACTCCAGCATGAACAACGGCTTCGCCGACAAGACGGTGGGCGACCTGATCACCCGTACCCAGTCCTTCTCGAACCGCAGCGAGGCGGCGAACGACTTCCGCGAGCTCCAGCGGGTCGTCTCCCAGCAGATCCCGCTGCTGCCGATCTGGCAGAAGAAGGACTACGTCCTGTCCCGCGAGAGCGTCACCGGTGCGCAGTACCTCTCCGACGGCACGGGCGTGTGGCGCCTGTGGGAGCTGAACTGGCTGTAGGCCGCGGGGGGCAACGGGTCCCCGAGGCCCCCGGGCCCGCAGGCGTCGGACGGCTCAGCCGTCCGACGCCTCTTGCGTTCCGGCCCCGGCGCCCTTCCCCGGCTTCCCCGCCCTGTCCGCCCTATCCGTCTTATCCGTCTTCTCCGTCTTCTCCGACTTGGAGAACCGGGACGCCTTCTTCCTGGCGGCGGCCGCCTGGGCCATGCCGGGCAGGAAGTCCGAGAACAGCTCGTGCAGTTCGCGCACGAGCGGCCGCAGCACCCGGAAGCGGGCCAGCACGATCCCGCGCGTGGTCAGCTGCGCGCCGCGGTCGGCCAGCCGCCGTGTCTTCTCGCTGTTCTCCGAGCGGTCGAAGACCCAGTAGAGGACCAGCCCCATCTGCGAGAGCCACATCAGCTCCGGCAGTACGTCGGCCAGCTCCTCGGGCACCTTCGTCTTCGCCCCGGCCAGGACTTCCTTGTGCATCAGGATGGCCTGCCGCCGGGCGGGCTCCGATTCGGGGGAGAACGGGCTGAGCGGGCTCTCGGGGTCCGCCGCGTTCTTGAAGAACTGCGCGGCGAACTCGTGGAAGGGCTCCGCGATGTCCAGCCAGCTGGTCAGGACCCCCGCGAGCCGCGTCTGCAGGTCGGTCTCGTTGTCCAGGATCGGCCGGACGGCAGCCTGGTGGGCGGTGCCGATCCGGTCGTAGAAGCCCTGGACCAGGTGTTCCTTGGACTCGAAGTAGTAGTAGGCGTTGCCCACCGAGACTCCGGCCTCCTTGGCGATGGCCCGCATGGTCGTCTTGTCGTAACCGCGCTCCTGGAAGAGCTTGAGGGCGGTCTCGAGGATGAGCGTGCGGGTCTGTTCGCTCTTCGGAGCCTTTTGATCAGTCACGGTGTCCGACCTTATCGGGGTACGGCGCATTGGTCGTCACAGAGCATCCCGGACGCGGGATCCCCCGGGCCCCGGGCGGCGCCCCGCCAGGCCGCCGCCGCGAGCATCGTGGCCCGGGCGAAGGGCCTTCCGGCCGGTGTGGCCAGCCAGTTGGCCTTCGGCCGGTGCTCGACGAGGGCCCACAGGACCACGATGAAGGCGTCCGTACCGGTCCACACCTGCCCGCCGTCCCCGACCACGGTGATCTCGCGGAGCGTCGACGCGTGGTCGAGGCGCGGGAAGCGTTGCCAGGCCGCCTGCGAGCCCGCCGGGATCAGTGCCAGCGGGACGAGCCAGCGCTGGCTCAGCAGCCAGTTCCGGATGTGCCTGCAGAGCGAGCAGTGGGCGTCGTACAGGACGACGAGCCTGCGTACGGGGGCCCGTCGGGGTCCGGCGGCCGTCATCTGCGGCTGCGGCTGCGGCTGGGCCTGCGACGGATTCTGCGGTTGCGGCTGCGGCTGGGCCTGCGGCTGGGTCTGCGTCGTGGTCGTCATCGTCAGACGCCGGCCGGAGCGGTCCAGGCCTGGGGTGCGACCGGCGGGGTCTGCTGGCGCTCCATGATGCTCCGCCGGCGGATCTTGTTGAGCACCCACACGTTGCCGAGGTGCATGACGCCGAGGACGAGCAGGACGACGCCGAGCTTGACCGAGAGGGCCTCGAAGATCCCGCGGGCCTCGGTCACGGCCTCGTCCGCTTGCAGGTAGAGGGCGACGAATCCGAGGTTGACCAGGTAGAACCCGACGACCAGGAGGTGGTTGACGGCGTCGGCCAGCTTCTCGTTGCCCTGGAGGACGTCGGCGATGAAGATGCGTCCGTTGCTGGTGAGCGTGCGGGCCACCCAGACGGTCAGGCCGACGCTGACGACCAGGTAGACGACGTACGTGATGACGGTGAGATCCATGACCCGAAGCTCCTTGAACGTGTTCAACTTCCGACAGGGATGACTCTAGACCTGATTTTGAACACGTTCAAGCGAATGGGGGAAGGAACGTGGAGCCGAACCGGGCCCGGGCGATGCGCCGTCGGGCGGCGGCCGCCTGATCTACCATCCGCCCATGGGGGATTTGTTCGAGACCGGTCGGGCGGTGGCCCAAGGGCGGTACCGCATAGAGGGCTTACTCGGCGGCGGCGGGATGGCCCAGGTCTACCGCGCCCACGACGAAAGGCTCGCGCGCACGGTCGCGCTCAAGGCGATGCGCGGCGACCTCCCGCACGACCCGGGCTGGGCGGCCCGCTTCCGGCGCGAGGCGCAGGCGATGGCGGCGCTGAGCCACCCGAACGTCGTCGCGGTCCACGACACGGGTGAGGAACCCGGCGCCGACGGGGGGCCGTCCGTCCCGTACATCGTGATGGAGCTGATCCCCGGCCGCACCCTCGCCGAGCACCTGCGCGAGCGCGGCCCCCTCCCGGTCGCCGAAGCCCTCGACCTGGCCGCCCAGATGCTCGCCGCGCTGGCCGCGGCCCACGCGCGGGGGCTGGTCCACCGGGACATCAAGCCGGCCAACGTCCTCCTGGCCGCGGACGGCACGGCCAAGGTCGCCGACTTCGGCATCGCCGCGACCGCGGAGGCCGACGGGACCGCGCTGACCCGCACCGGTACGGCCATCGGCACCCCGCACTACATGTCGCCGGAGCAGGTCGAGGGCCGGCGGGGCGTCGACGGGCGCTCCGACCTCTACTCGCTGGGGATCGTGCTCTTCCAGATGCTGGCCGGGCAGGTCCCGTTCGACGCCGCCTCCGGCTACTCCATCGGCTACCTGCACGTCCACGGCGAGCCGCCGACGCTGGCCTCGGTCGGCATCGACGTACCGGCGCCCGTCCAGGGGCTGCTGACCACGGCGCTGGCGAAGCGTCCGGAGGACCGTTTCCCCGACGCGCCGACCATGCGGGCGGCGGCCCTGACCGCGGCCAGGGCCCACCCGCCGACCGAGGTCGTACGGATCTCCGCGCTGGGGGCGGTGCCCACGCAGTCGGCTCCGGCCCGCGCACTGCCGCGCCTGCCCGACGGGCCGCCGGCCGTGCCCGCGGCGGCCCGGCGCCCGGGGGGAGCGCCCGCCGGGCGGAGCCTGCGCACCGCCCTGGGCGGCCTGCCCACCCCGCGCCGCCCGTCGCGCAAGGCGGTCAAGTTCGGGCTGCTCCTGCTCTCGTACCTGATCGGCTGGCTGATCCTCACCCTGGCGTTCGGCGGCGGCCACCCGCTGCGCCTGAACCTGACCCTCGCGCTGACGGGACTCGTCTGCGTCTGGTTCGGCGGCGCGAACCGGCGCCGCCGCATGCGCGGCCCGGTCGACTTCCTGTACGAGGTGCTCACGGCCGCCGCCTGGCTGTTCCACCTCGTGGCCGCGCTGATCGCCGGGATCATGCTCCTGGTGAAGAAGTAGCCCGGCGCGGCGGGGAGAGCGTCAGATGCTGAGCGAGCGGGCGTAGTTGAGCTGGTTCATCACCCAGGGGAAGGTGTTCAGGTCGACCGCCGGGATCATCGTGGAGTGGTGGCGGCCGCCGCTGGTGACGGTGATCTGGATGTAGCCGGTGGTGACCTTCTCCTTCATCAGGAGGAAGAGCAGACCGAGCAGGCAGAAGACGGCGAAGACGACCGCGAGCACGATGGACGAGGTGGGGATCTTCTCCTCGGTGCGGGAGAAGTCCGTCGCGTTCCACATCGCGCCCCTGAGCGGCATGGGACCGCTCGGGGTGATGATCTGGTCCCCGGCGATGGTGATGTCCCCGAGGACGAAGGACGCCATCGCGGGCGCGCCCAGGTCGGGCGTCGCGTACGGCATGCCCGCGCCACCGACGGTGGGCTGCTGGTACGGCGGGGGCGGGACGTCGGACGGCGGGGGGTACCCGTACCCGGGACTGCCGGGCGCGGGGTATCCGTACCCGGGGTTGCCGGGCCCCCACTTGGGCTGGCCCTGTCCACCCTGGCCGGGCTCGCCTGCGTACGGGTTCGGCTGCTGCTCACTCATATGGCCGATCTTTCCACAGTCCCCGCACGGGGCCCACGGATCCGGGTGCACGGCACTAGCGAGCGGTGAGGTCCCCGGTGATCGTCAGGCCCTTGGCGGGGCCGTCGGGGATCGTGACGGGGGTGCCGTAGCCGACCCGGGTCTTCGTGGCGTACGCCCCCTTGACCGGGTCGGGGGAGCTGAACACGGTCACCGTGCCGTCGTCGTCGAAGTCGTCGATGACGACGTAGACGGGGACGCCGGCCTGGGCGTACCAGCGCTGCTTGCGGATGTGATCCCGGCGGCGGGCGTCCTGGCCGGGGGAGACGATCTCGGCGACGAGGGGGACGCGGGTGGCATCCACGCCGAGCCCCTCTTCATCAGGGATCTCGTCCAGGTCGTGCGGTCCGACGAAGAGGTCGGGGATGCAGACCTTGCGGCCACGGATGATGTTGCCGTCTTGATAGACGTCGAGATCGCTGTCGGCCAGACGGGCTTCCAGAGCCTTGCGCAGGCGGTGAATCAGTACGGTGTGGCGGCGACGGCCGGTGGGAGACACCTCGATGGACCCTTCGATGATCTCGGCCCGGTAGCCCTCCGGAAGGTCCATCGCCTTCCAGGCCTGCCAGAGGACCTCATCGAGCCCCGGGTCACATGGGGTCTCATGGGCAAGAGCGGACATGGGAAGCACCTCCTTCTCTCAGTGTGGGTGCGGACAGCGCTTCGGTACAAGCGACGTCGGGGACCGTACCGCCGTTCGCGTGCCGCCCTGGTCCGATGAAAGGTTCATCCGCACGATTTCCACTCCGACGAGTGAGAACGCGGCGAGGGCCCCGCGCCCGGTGCGAACACCGGGCGCGGGGCCCTCGTACGAGCACGGACCCAGGGGTCAGAAGCGGCGCGTGATCAGGGCGCGCTTGACTTCCTGGATGGCCTTCGTGACCTCGATGCCGCGGGGGCACGCGTCGGTGCAGTTGAAGGTCGTGCGGCAGCGCCACACGCCGTCCTTGTCGTTCAGGATCTCCAGGCGCTGCTCTCCGGCCTCGTCACGCGAGTCGAAGATGAAGCGGTGCGCGTTGACGATCGCCGCCGGGCCGAAGTACTGGCCGTCGTTCCAGAACACCGGGCACGAGGACGTGCACGCGGCGCACAGGATGCACTTGGTGGTGTCGTCGAAGCGCTCGCGGTCCTCGGCGGACTGCAGGCGCTCGCGCGTCGGCTCGTTGCCCTTGGTGACCAGGAACGGCATGACGTCCCGGTACGCCTGGAAGAAGGGCTCCATGTCGACGATGAGGTCCTTCATCACCGTGAGGCCCTTGATGGCCTCGACGGTGATGGGCTTCTCCGGGTTGATGTCCTTGATCAGCGTCTTGCAGGCGAGCCTGTTCTTGCCGTTGATCCGCATCGCGTCGGAGCCGCAGATGCCGTGCGCGCAGGAGCGGCGGAAGGTCAGCGTGCCGTCGAGGTCCCACTTGATCTTGTGGAGACCGTCGAGCACGCGCTCCTTCGGGTCGATCTCGACCTGGAAGTCCTGCCAGGTCGACTCCTCCGAGATCTCCGGGTTGAACCGGCGGATCCGGAAGGTGACCGTGATGAACGGGGAGGCCGCGGCCGCCGCTTCCATCTCGTCCGTCTTGGACATGGTCGGGGTGGCCATCAGTACTTACGCTCCATCGGCTGGTAGCGGGTGACGACGACGGGCTTGTAGTCCAGGCGGACGGAATCCTTGCCGTCGGCGCCGACCTCGCGGTACGCCATGGTGTGGCGCATGAAGTTGACGTCGTCGCGGTTCGGGTAGTCCTCGCGGTAGTGGCCGCCGCGGGACTCCTTGCGCGCCAGGGCCGAGACGGCCATGACCTCGGCCAGGTCGAGCAGGTTGCCCAGCTCGATGGCCTCCAGCAGGTCCGTGTTGAACCGCTTGCCCTTGTCCTGGACGGAGACGTTCAGGTACCGCTCGCGCAGCTCCGCGATCTTCTCGACCGCGGTCTTGATCGTCTGCTCGGTGCGGAACACCATCACGCAGGCGTCCATCGTCTCCTGGAGCTCCAGACGCAGGTCGGCGACCCGCTCCTTGCCCGTGGAGTTGCGCAGGCGCTCGACCTGGTCGATCACCAGCTGGGCCGGGTTCTCCGGCAGCTCGGCGAAGTCGTTCTCGGCCGCGTACTTGGCGGCCGCGATGCCCGAGCGCTTGCCGAAGACGTTGATGTCCAGCAGCGAGTTGGTGCCCAGGCGGTTGGCGCCGTGCACGGAGACGCAGGCGACCTCGCCGGCCGCGTACAGGCCCGGGACGACGGTGGTGTTGTCCGAGAGGACCTCACCCTCGACGTTGGTCGGGATGCCGCCCATGGCGTAGTGCGCGGTGGGCTGGATCGGGATCGGGTCCGTGTACGGCTCGATGCCCAGGTACGTACGCGCGAACTCCGTGATGTCGGGCAGCTTGGCGTCCAGCTGCTCCGGCGGGAGGTGCGTCAGGTCCAGGTACACGTGGTCACCGGCGGGACCGCAGCCGCGGCCCTCACGGATCTCGGTGTAGATGGAGCGCGAGACGACGTCACGGGACGCGAGGTCCTTCATGACCGGCGCGTACTTCTCCATGAAGCGCTCGCCGTCCTTGTTGCGGAGGATGCCGCCCTCACCGCGGGCGCCCTCCGTCAGCAGGATGCCCATGCGCCAGATGCCCGTCGGGTGGAACTGGAAGAACTCCATGTCCTCCAGCGGCAGACCGCGCCGGTAGCAGGCCGCCTGGCCGTCACCGGTGAGGGTGTGCGCGTTGGAGGTCACCTTGAAGAACTTGCCCGTGCCGCCGGAGGCGTAGATGACGGACTTCGCCTGGAAGACGTGGATCTCGCCGGTGGCCAGCTCGTACGCGACGACGCCGGCCGACTTCTGGACGCCGTCCTCTTCCACGAGGAGCTGGTCCAGGACGTAGAACTCGTTGAAGAACTCCACGCCCTCCTTGACGCAGTTCTGGTACAGCGTCTGGAGGATCATGTGACCGGTGCGGTCCGCGGCGTAGCAGGACCGGCGGACCGGCGCCTCACCGTGGTTGCGCGAGTGACCGCCGAAGCGGCGCTGGTCGATGGTGCCGTCCGGCGTGCGGTTGAACGGCAGGCCCATCTTCTCGAGGTCGAGGACCGCGTCGATGGCTTCCTTCGCCAGGATCTCGGCGGCGTCCTGGTCGACCAGGTAGTCACCGCCCTTGACCGTGTCGAAGGTGTGCCACTCCCAGTTGTCCTCTTCCACGTTGGCGAGCGCGGCGGCCATGCCGCCCTGCGCGGCGCCCGTGTGGGAGCGGGTCGGGTACAGCTTCGTGAGCACCGCGGTGCGGCTGCGCTTCGTCGACTCGATGGCCGCGCGCATGCCCGCGCCACCGGCGCCGACGATGACGGTGTCGTACTTGTGGATCTTCATCAGGAATCGCCTCAGCCCATGCCGCGGATGTTCGGGTCGAAGGTGAAGATCACCAGCGTGCCCAGAAGGATGGTGAACACCGTGGCGGTGTAGAGCAGGCCCTTCAGCCACAGCCGCGTGTTGGCGCGCTCCGCGTAGTCGTTGATGACGGTGCGCAGACCGTTGGAGCCGTGCAGCATCGCCAGCCACAGCATCAGCAGGTCCCAGGCCTGCCAGAACGGCGAGGCCCAGCGGCCCGCCACGAAGGCGAAGCCGACCTTGGAGACGCCGCCGTCCAGCACCAGCTGGATGAGCAGGTGGCCGATGACCAGCACGACGAGCACGATGCCCGAGAGGCGCATGAAGAGCCACGCGACCATCTCGAAGTTGCCACGGGTCGAGCGCGGGGTCTTGCCGGTGCGCTTGCGCGGGGCCTCGATGTACGGCGCCGGGTTGTCGACGTCGTAGAGGCTCACGCTCTCCACGTCGCTGACGCCCTGGGCGGAAGAAGTGTCAGAAGACATGCGTGTCACTTCCCGAACAGTTCGAGGTAGGCGTGGTGCAGGACGGGGTACACGGCCCCGGCCATCAGCACGACCCAAACACCCACCACGGACCAGAGCATCTGCTTCTGGTAGCGCGGGCCCTTGGACCAGAAGTCCACGGCGATGACACGGAGACCGTTGAGCGCGTGGAACAGGATTGCGGCGACGAGGCCGTATTCCATCAGCGCGACGATCGGGGTCTTGTAGGTAGCCACGACATCGTCGTACGCCTCGGGAGAGACGCGGACGAGAGCGGTGTCGAGGACGTGTACGAACAGGAAGAAGAAGATGAGGACGCCGGTGACTCGATGAGCCACCCATGACCACATTCCTTCCCGGCCGCGGTACAACGTTCCAGCCGGCACGGAAAACCCTCCGGAAGCGGGGCGGGGGCCAGCCGGCTTCTTTGTCGGTCGGGCCCGGCCGGGTACGGTCCTCCGGCCCCGGACATCGTAGCGACGCTTTGTCGGTTCCCTTGCGCGGGGGCCATCGGTGTGATCAAACAGGCACGGACGGACTATCCCACAGGAGCGAAACGCCCCAATTCAGGCGCATCATCGGTGGTTCCTCCGCCCACCGCGCCCGGCATCCGCAGAAGTCCCACGAGCTGGGCGAGTCGCGAGCGCGCCACCCGGCGCAGTTCGTCCGCCGAGGTGGCCCGCTCCTCGTCCACCTCGTGGGCCATCCGCCGCCGGATGGCGGCCAGCACCTGGTGCGCGTGCTCGTCGGCCGGGTGCCCGTCGAGGCAGATGACGAAGGCGTGGCCGAACTTCCGCTCGTACTCCGCGTGCGCCGCGCCGAGCGCGAGGTGGGCGGCGTACGGCGCGTCGCGGTCCAGCTCCGCCGAGGACTCCTGGGCCAGCGCCTGCGCGAGGTCGCTCTGCCGCAGGTCGTACGCCGCCTCGTCGGCGGCGGCCAGCAGCGCGTCCAGATCCGGGTACGGGCGGTGCTCGGCCACCCGGTGCGCCCAGCGGTCGCTGCCGCAGCAGTGCAGCAGGGCCTCCCGGGCGGACGCGGCCGACGCCGCGTTGAAGCGCGCCAGCGCGCTGCCGCGGACCTGCGCCGGAAGGTGGCTGGACAGCGTGGGGCTCCTCGGGGTGTGGGTGGGGTGCCACGCCACGCTATCGACGCGGCGGCCGTAAGGACGTACCCAACCGCGGATTTCACCCGGAAGAGAGCCGAAAGGAGGAGTGAAGACGCGTTGTGAAGGGGAAGGCGACCGAGACCGCCACCCCCCACAGGAGAGGCCCCGGCCGCCATCCGTTACGGGCTCGTGCGACAAGCCCGTACCCCTGTCAGCGCCTCGAGTGCGTTTTGTGTCACACCTCGCTTCGCGCACGCTTGGTTGCAGGTTGTACAACGCGTGGACGAGAGCCCCGACACGCCGTAACGTGCTGATTTGCGCCAGACGTACAGGACAGTGAACGGGTTGGGGACTTTGCTGGGGGACGACGCGGAGCTGACCGCCGCGGTGCTCGCGGCACAGGACGGCGATGAGAGCGCGTTCCGGACTGTGTACCGCGCTGTGCACCCGCGCCTGCTGGGCTATGTCCGCACGCTCGTCGGAGACGGCGACGCGGAGGACGTGACCTCCGAGGCGTGGCTGCAGATCTCGCGCGACCTCGACTCCTTCACCGGCGACGCCGACCGCTTCCGCGGCTGGGCCGCGCGCATCGCCCGCAACCGGGCCCTCGACCACATGCGCATGCGCGGCCGCCGCCCCGCGATCGGCGGCGACGAGACCGAGCTCACCGGGCACGCCGCCGACAGCGACACCGCGGGCGAGGCCATGGAGTCGCTCTCGACGGGCCGCACCATGGCCCTGATAGCCCAGCTCCCGCAGGACCAGGCGGAGGCCGTGGTGCTGCGCGTGGTCGTCGGCCTCGACGCCAAGTCCGCCGCCGAGACCCTGGGCAAGCGGCCCGGCGCGGTACGGACGGCGGCGCACCGGGGGCTCAAGCGGCTCGCCGAACTGATCGCGAACGACGTGGACGCCGGGACGGACCCGGACACGGACATGGGGACGGGCCTCGGGACGGACGCGGGAACGGGCGCCGCGGCGGGCCCGTCGGGGCGTCCCCCGGCCGGAGCGGGGGCGGCCGCCGGGCGGACCAGGGGCTTCGGGGATAATCGCCGGGACGACCGGCCGGGCCGCACCGGCGGCGGTGGCGCCGCGGGCGGCCCCAAGGGCGCCGGTGACGCCGGTGGCGGCCGGGATCTGGACGCCGTACCCGCCCAGCGCGGCCGGGTCGCGGGGCTCGCGGAGCGAACCGGTGTGACGCATTCACGTTGGCGGACGCAGAAGGACATGTGATGGCCGACGATCGCACCAGGTGGCTGGACAAAGCCGCGGCGGACAGACTGCTGCGCGGTGAACCGGTGGACCCGCGGGGCGACCACCGCACCCGGGCGGACGCCGCGCGGCTGCGCGACGCCCTCGACTCCCTCGCCCCGGACCCCCGCACGGCCGCCACGGCGGAGCTGCCCGGGGAGGCCGCGGCCCTCGCCGCCTTCCGCGCGGCGCACCCACGCCGGGCCGCCACCACCGCCGCCGCCGGTTCCGGCGCCGCCCGCGCCGAGGAACCGCTGGTCGCCATCGTCCCCGTACCGGCCGCGGCCGGGTCCGCGCACGGGCGGGCCCCGCAGCGGGTCGGCGCGTGGCGCCTCGGCCTCGCGGCCGCCCTGGCCAGCGTGACCATCGGCGGCGTCGCGGCCGCCGCGGGCGTCGGCGTGTTCGACCGCGCCCTGCACCTGAACGCGGGCCCCGCGCCCACGGCCCAGATCACCAGCGGCATCACCCCGGACCCGATGGGCGGCACCGCCGGACCGAGCGCCGAAGCGCCCCGGCGGCCGCTGCCCCTGGGCACCGGCGACACGCTCGGCATCTCCGGCGGCCCGCGCACCCCGGGCCTGGAGGGGCGCCCCCCCACGGGCGCGACCGGAGCGGCCGTGGGCGGCGGAGCGGGTGGGACGGGTGCCGGTACGGGCACCGGCACCGGCACCGGCAAGGACAACAAGGAGCACTTCGGCCTGAC
Organism: Streptomyces sp. NPDC002138; assembly: GCF_040296485.1. NCBI lineage: Bacteria > Bacillati > Actinomycetota > Actinomycetes > Kitasatosporales > Streptomycetaceae > Streptomyces > Streptomyces sp. NPDC002138. The sequence continues at coordinate 56,349 of NZ_JBEOXE010000035.1, forward strand.
CGACGGCGGCGAGGGGCACGACAAGGACTCGCTGCGCGGCGCGGCCGACCTGTGCCGCGACTTCCGCTCCGGTCTGCTCACCGGGGACCGGGAGAGCCGGCTGAACCTGCTCGCCAAGGGCCGCCAGAAGGTCCAGCGCTACTGCGAGGAACTGCTGGACGGCGCGACGGACGCTCCGCCGAAGGGGTCGGCCCCGCCGGATTCGCTGCCGGTCCCCGGCCCCGGCGCCGGCACCCCCTCCGGTGTCACCGGCTCGCTGGGCCTGCGCCTGCGCCGCTGAAAGCGGCCCCGGAAACATGCTCTGACCTGGCTGTAACACTTTTCGATCCGTCGGCGCAGTAACAAGTGAGCCGACTGGTCATCGGCCGCGCATGAGCCGGGGTTCCCCCCGTACCCCTGGGCTCTGCGCAACCTGGCGCGGGCGGGGTTCGTTCCCCCGGCCCTGCCCGCGCCTCTTACTTCCGTCCTCTGCACGCCAGGGGACGACGACTGCTCGCCGGTGAGCGATGACCGCTCACCAGTAGACGACGACCTTGTCGCCGACCTTCACCTGGTCGTAGAGCGCCGACAGCTTCGCCTTGTCGCGCACGTTCACGCAGCCGTGCGAAGCGCCCGCGTAGCCCCGGGCCGCGAAGTCCGACGAGTAGTGCACGGCCTGGCCCTCGCTGAAGAACATCGAGTACGGCATCGGCGTGTGGTAGATCGTCGACACCCAGTCCTTCGACTTCCAGCCCACCTGGAACTCGCCCTCACGGGTCGGGGTGTTCTCCGAACCGAAGCGCACGTCCATCGTGGAGACGACCTTGCCGTCGATCATCCAGGCCAGGGTGCGGCTCTCCTTGCTGATGCACATCACCCGGCCCGTCATGCACCGCGGGTCCGGCGCGTCGACCTGGTTGGTCGTCGGCGACATCTCCTCGCTGGTCGGCTTCTTGCTGACGCTCTGGACCTTCTTCCAGGTGGCGTCGTCCACCGAGCCGGACACGGTCAGCTGGTGCTTCCCCTGGAAGGACTTGACCGCGGCGATCGTCTTCGAGCCGTAGAACCCGGTCGGCGTGGCGCCGAAGAGGCCGAGCTGCTTCAGCCGCGCCTGCAACTCCCGGACCTGGTCGTCCTCCGTGCCCTCCGCCATCAGGTACTTCACCTGAGAGGCCGGGGACGCGGAGGCCGAGGGCGCCGCGGACGCCGAAGCGGACGGCGATCCCGACGGCGAGGCGTCGCCCGGCTTGTTGTCCGGGGCCGACGGCGAGGCGACGGGCGAGGAGGGGGCCGAGGGGGCCGGGCCCTTCGACTCCGACTTCTGCGGCCCGCAGGCGGTGGCGGTGGCGGTGAGCGCCACAGCGGCGGCCACCCCGAGCGTGCGGATGACGACTCTGTGACGGTTCAGGCGGTGCATGGCAGTCCCCCGGTTTCTACGACGTGTAACTAGACGATGCCGCGCGGGCGTGGATAGTTGCGGTCGCTCCCGGGATGTTGCGCCATTGTGACAAGAGGCCGCTGCGGTGACGTTCTACCAGGCGCGGCCCCGTCCCTCCGACGAAGGAGTCCGGGCCATGGCGCACACCGGGAGAGCGCACACCGAGAGCGGGCTGCCGATCGAGCCCGTGTACGGGCCCGAAGCCCTGGAGGGCTGGGATCCGGCGGAGCGGCTGGGTCAACCGGGCGCCTACCCCTACACCCGCGGGGTGTACCCCACGATGTACACCGGGCGGCCGTGGACGATGCGCCAGTACGCCGGATTCGGCACCGCCGCCGAGTCGAACGCCCGCTACCGGCAGCTGATCGCCGACGGCACCACCGGCCTGTCCGTCGCCTTCGACCTGCCGACCCAGATGGGGCTCGACTCGGACGCGCCGCTCGCGCACGGCGAGGTCGGCAAGGTCGGGGTCGCCGTCGACTCCGTCGAGGACGTGCGGGCGCTGTTCGACGGGATTCCGCTGGACCGGGTCTCCACCTCGATGACCATCAACGCGCCCGCCGCGCTCCTGCTGCTGATGTACCAGCTGGTCGCCGAGGAGCGGGGCATCGCGGCGGACCGGCTGACCGGGACCGTGCAGAACGACGTGCTCAAGGAGTACATCGCGCGGGGGACGTACATCTTCCCGCCCGGGCCCTCGCTGCGGCTGACCGCCGACACGTTCCGGTACTGCGGGGAACGGCTCCCGCGCTGGAACACCATCTCGATCTCCGGCTACCACATGGCCGAAGCGGGGGCCTCGCCCGCGCAGGAGATCGCCTTCACGCTCGCCGACGGGATCGAGTACGTCCGTACGGCCATCGGGGCCGGGATGGACGTAGACGCCTTCGCGCCCCGGCTGTCGTTCTTCTTCGTCGCCCGCACGACCCTGCTGGAGGAGGTGGCCAAATTCCGGGCCGCCCGGCGGATCTGGGCGCGGACCATGCGCGAGGAGTTCGGGGCCCGCGACCCGAAGTCGATGATGCTGCGCTTCCACACCCAGACGGCCGGGGTGCAGCTGACCGCGCAGCAGCCGGAGGTGAACCTGGTGCGGGTCGCCGTACAGGGTCTGGCGGCGGTCCTCGGCGGCACGCAGTCGCTGCACACGAACGCCTACGACGAGGCGCTCGCGCTGCCGACCGCGAAGTCGGCCCGCCTCGCGCTGCGCACCCAGCAGGTCCTCGCGTACGAGACGGACGTCGCGCACACCGTCGACCCGTTCGCCGGGTCGTACGTCGTCGAGCGCATGACGGACGACCTGGAGGAGGCGGCCGTGGCCCTGCTCCGGCGGATCGAGGACCTGGGCGGGGCGGTGGCCGCCATCGAGCGGGGGTTCCAGAAGGGCGAGATCGAGGCCAACGCCTACCGGATCGCGCGCGAGACCGACAGCGGCGAGCGGGTGGTGGTCGGCCTGAACCGCTACGCGCTGGACGAGGAGGAACGGTACGAGCCGCTGCGGGTGGACCCGGCGCTGGAGGCCGCGCAGTGCGAGCGGCTGGCCCGGCTGCGGGCGGCCCGGGACCAGCGGGCGGTGGACGCGGCGCTGGCCGCGCTGCGGGAGGCGGCGGCGGGCCGGGCGAACGTCCTGTACCCGATGAAGGAGGCGCTGCGGGCGCGGGCCACGGTGGGGGAGGTGTGCGACGGGCTGCGGGACGTCTGGGGCCGCTATGTTCCGGCCACCATGTTTTGAGACAGGCTGGTCTGAGAGACTCCGGGCATGTATGGCGTCATAGACCTCCCGACCTACCTCGCCGGCCTGGCCCTGATCATCCTGCTGCCCGGCCCGAACTCGCTGTACGTGCTGTCCGTCGCCGCCCGGCGCGGCGTACGGACCGGGTACAAGGCCGCCGCCGGCGTGTGGACCGGCGACACCGTGCTGATGACCCTGGCGGCGGTGGGGGCGGCGTCGCTGCTCCAGGCCAGCCCGGTGGTCTTCGGGGTGGTGAAGGTGCTGGGCGCCGGATACCTGTCGTGGCTGGCGGTGGGCATGCTGCGGGGGGCGTGGGCGATGTGGCGCGCGCGGGGGGCGGAGGCGGAGCCGTCCGCATCGCCGTCCGAGCCGTCGGGTCCGGAACGGCCGTACCGCCGAGCCCTCCTGATCAGCCTGCTCAACCCCAAGGCCATCCTGTTCCTGATGTCCTTCTTCGTGCAGTTCGTGGATCCGGCGTACCCCTACCGCGCCCTGTCGTTCCTGCTCCTCGGCTCCCTGCTCCAGCTGGGCAGCTTCCTGTACCTCACGATGCTGATCTTCGGCGGCACCCGCCTGTCGGCCGCCTTCACCCGCCGCCGCCGCCTCTCGGCGGGCGCCACGTCGATGGCGGGCGTCCTCTTCCTGGGCTTCGCGGCGAAACTCGCCACGGGCTGAGGGGGCGACGGGCGGGGGAGTTGATGGCCGTCGTGCGTGAGGCGCTCGGTTCGGTGGGCGCGGGGTGAGCGCGGCGTGGCGTCAGCGGAGGCGGTGGAGGACGGCTTTGCGGAGGTGACGGAGGTAGCGGGACGTGGCCAGGGAGGTGAGGCGGGGCGGGAGGCCGCCCGGGAGGGCCAGGGAGGTCAGGCGGCGGCGGGGGAAGTAGGGGCGGGTGCGCGCGTCCAGGTGGTGGGTCAGGTACGCCTCCACTTCCGGGCGGCGGGCCGCCAGGACCTTCGGCTGCATGGTGAAGCCGACCGCCGTGAGGAGGGCCTGGAGGTGGGGAGGGGTGGGGGCGGGGGCCGGCGGGGCCGTCAGGTCCGGGATCAGGGCGTCGACCAGGGTCAGGGGGACGCGGTTGCTGTTCTGGTGGGGGGTGAGGCGGGCCAGGAGCGTCTGCGTGCCGGTGCGGGCGACGGGGAGGCCGTACAGGGTCGCGGCGGTGAGCAGGGCCGTGGAGAAGCAGCCCACCACCAGGGCGGGGCGCAGGTGCGCGTACAGGGTCTCGGCGAGCACCGTCGCGGGCAGGACGCGCAGCGGGACGCCGAGCCGGGCGGCTTCCTCCTCGGCCCGCCGGGAGTACCCCGCCGGGGCGCCCGGGTGCGGTTTGAACAGCAGCCGCCGGTGCCCCCGCGCGTGCGCGCCCCGCACCATCGCGGCGTGCAGTTCCTCCTCCTCCCCGGCCGTGAGCAGGTCGAGGGCGGACAGGTACTGGCCCAGGAGGAGGGCCGGCGGCTCCGCGTGCGCCTCCTCCTGCGGGTCCGGGAGCTCCGCCAGGACCTTCAGGAAGGTGTCCGACGGTACGGTCCGCGCCGGTACTCCGAATTCCGTCAGCAGCAGCGGCTCCAGGCCGGGTACGAGGTCCAGGTGCAGGACGCGCCGCACCCGCGTCCCGAGCTGCGGGTCGAGCCGGAAGCGGGTCGGTCCGTAGCTCATCAGCCCGTCGGCGTAGACCTCGATGGCGGCGCCGGGGAACACCCGGCACAGCGCCTGGGCGGGGGCGACCTGTATGGATTCGACGTACAGCTCGATCCGGTCGTCGCCCAGTCCCCACACCGTGCGCAACTGCCGCTCCCACAGCGGCACGTCCTCGGCGCGCGGGGTCCAGGCGCCGGGGTGGAAGGGGGCGATCGTCGCGTTCCAGTCGATGACCTCGTCGAAGCGCGTGCGCAGGGCGGCGAAGCCGGGCATCGCCGCGAGCCCGGGGGCGACCTCCGGGATCAGGGCGTTGTTGCTGCTCAGGAGGATCCGGTGGACCGGGTGGGCCGACACCCCTTGCGGGTCGCACATCCCCGCGTCGAGGGCCGCGGCCAGCGTCGCCGTCCCGTACAGGGTGGACGCGAGGAAGATCTGGGTGAGACCCCGTGGCCGGCGCGTCATCAGGAGGACGCTCCCGACAGGGCCGCGCCGCGCCGCCGCAGCCGCCTCAGCAGGGACGCCCGTTCGGCGTCCATCGAATTCAGCGCCCCGTCCAACAGCTCCCGCGGCATTCGCCCGAGCGCCTCCGCGCTCATCGAACGGAGTTTTCTGGCCACGGCCGGTTCGAACCTTTCGATGGATCCGATGTGGTGGGCGATGATTGCGCAATATGTGCGAACGGCTTTCGGAAGCAGTACGCCGGCTTCTTGATCTTCGGCGGTATCCGACAGGACTTGATCGAATGCGCGAATGAAATCCAGCTGACGTTCGTCGCCGATCTGCGTCAAAGAGGTGGAAACCCCGCGCCGGTAGAAGACCCCGGGCAGCCCCACCGCCGCGAACGACCGCGCCCCGCGGTGCAGCCGCCAGATCCACGGCCGGTCCTCCGCCGTCCGCAGCCCGTCCGTGAAGCGCAGCAGCCCGCGGTCGAGCAGCCGGCGGTGGTACATCCCCGCCCAGGCGTACGGATAGTCCACCGAGGTGGTCCGCCCGGCCGGCAGGATCGCGGTCCGCGGGTCGGCCACCACGTCGTGCGGGCCGCAGGGGGCCCGCTGCACGATCCGCTCCCGGCCGGTCACCTGGACATGGTCGGTACGGACGAAATCGCAGCTCAGGGCCTGTATCGCGGCCAGGGTGCGGGCGAGGTGGCCGGGCGCCAGCCAGTCGTCGCCGTCCATGAAGGCGAGGTATTCGCCGCGCGCCGCGTCCAGCCCGGTGTTGCGCGCCGTGGCCAGGCCGCCGTTGCGCTCGTGGCGCAGGAGCACCGCGCCGGGGAGGTCGCGGGCCGCCCGTTCCAGCAGCGCGCCCGTCCCGTCCGTCGAACAGTCGTCGACGAGGAGGAACTCGGTGTCGTCCCGCGCGTTGAGTTCGAGACTTCTCAGGGCGTCCGGCGCGTAGGTCCGCACGTTGTAGAACGGCACGACAACAGAGAGCTTCAGCACCCGGGCGACATTATGGCGCCGTCCGGCATTCACCATGGACCGGACGAGGATTCCATGTGAACGACCCACGGCAGCCGCGTTAACCCGCACGGCTCCGCATTGTGACGACGGGTTGTTAACCCGCTGTTGCGTGCTCGTTGGGCCGGTCGGTGGAATTCCGGCATAGCTTCTCGGTCGTGCCAGTAAGCCAGCGGGTCGCCGTTCTCGCCGATTCCGATACGCGATGGAAATGGGGCGCGCTCACCGCCCGCAGACTCGTCCCCGGCCCCCTCGGCAGCGGCGGCCACCACCTCACCGGATACCTGTTGCGCGGCCGGGCGACGCCCACCGCCCGCCAGCTCGGCGAAGTGGGCGTCGCAGCCGACCGGCTGACCGAGGTGACCTGCGCCGGGTTCCTCGACGAACTGCGGCGCGAGCGCTACGACGTGGTCGTTCTCGCGCTCGTCGGCGGCGCCGTCCAGGCCGTCCTGCACGGCGTGCGGGCCCTGTGGCCCGAACCGGCGGCGCGCCCCGTGCTCGTCACCGGATACGTCGGCGTCGTCTACGAGAAGCTCGCCGACGGGCTGCTGCTGCGCCACGGCGCCGACCTCGTCCTCGCCAACTCCCGCCACGACGCGCGGCGTTTCCGCGCCGTGTACGAGGGGGTGGGCGCCGACGCCTCCGCCGTCACCGAGACCGCCCTGCCCTTCCTCGGCGGCCTGCCGTACGAGCCCGCGCACGGCAGCCGCCCCCGCACCGTCGTCTTCGCCGCCCAGCCCTCCGTGCCCGAGAGCCGCGCCGACCGTACGTACCTGCTCCGGCGGGCCGCCGGGCACGCCCGCGCCCACCCCGGCCGGGAGGTGCTGATCAAGCTCCGCAGCCGCCCCGGCGAGCACACCACGCACCTCGAGGAACTCCCGTACCAGCGGCTCGCGGACCGGCTGCCCGGCGGGCTGCCCGCCAACTGCCGCCTGGTGTACGGGAACATGGGGGAGGTGCTGGACCGCACCGACCTGCTGGTGACCGTGTCCTCCACCGCCGCGCTGGAATCCCTGCACCGGGGCATCCCGACCGCCGTCCTCACCGACCTCGGCATCCGCGAGAGCCTCGGCAACCACCACTTCACCGGCTCCGGCTGCCTCGCCTCCTGGGACCAGCTCGACGCGGGCCTGCTGCCGGCCGGGGACCCGGACTGGCTCGCCGCGCAGGGGGTGCTGGCCGACCCCGGCGCCTTCGACAGGGCCCGGGCCCGCGTCGCGGAGCTGGCGGCGCGGCCGCTGCTGGCGCCGCCGGACCCGTACTACACGCTCACCACCGCCCCCGGTTACCTGCCCGGGCTGCTGGCCCGCCACCACCTGGCCCCCGACGGCCGCCCGCTGCCCGGGTCCGCGCGGCCCGCGGCGGGGGAGTCCCGGCTGCGCGGCTGGGCACGCGGGCGGCTGCGGGAGGCCGCCCGGGGCGCGTACCGGCACGGGGTGCAGCGGGTGGCCCCGGCGATCCGCAGGCTGGGGGAGCTGTGAGGGTGCTCGCCGTGATTCCGGCGCGGGGCGGCTCCAAGGGGGTGCCCGGCAAGAACCTCGCCGAGGTGGCCGGGGTGCCCCTGGTCACCCGCGCGGTGCGGGCCGCGCTGGCCGCGCCCACCGTCACCGACGTGGTGGTCTCCACCGACTCCGACGCGATCGCCGCCGCCGCGCGGGCGGCGGGGGCCGACGCGCTGCGCCGCCCGGCCGCGCTCTGCGGGGACACCGCGAGCAGCGAGAGCGCCGTGCTGCACGCCCTGGACTCCTTCGAGGAACTGCACTCGCTCACCGTGGACGTGGTCCTCCTGGTCCAGTGCACGAGCCCCTTCCTGACCGCCTCCGACGTGGAGGGGGTCGCCGCCGCCGTCGCGGGCGGGGCCGCCGACTCGGCGCTGACGGTGGCGCCCTTCCACGGCTTCCTCTGGCGCGCCCCGGAGCCCGATGCCCCGGAGCCCACGGCCCCGGGAGCCACGGCTTCGGGGGTCAACCACGATCCCGCCGTCCGGCCGCGCCGCCAGGACCGGCCCCAGGACCTGCTGGAGACCGGGGCGGCGTACGCCATGCGCGCGGCCGGGTTCCGCGCCGCCCGGCACCGCTTCTTCGGGCGGATCCGCCCGGTCCCCACCGACCCGGCACGGGTGCTGGAGATCGACGACCCCCACGACCTGGCCCGGGCCCGCGCGCTGGCCCCGCTGTTCAACGACGTACCGGCGCCCCGCACCCGTACGCGCACCCGCACCCGGACCCGCGCGGGCACGACCACCAGCACCACCACCACCAACGCCAGCGCCACCACCAGCACCAGTGCCACCACCAGTGCCACCACCGGCACCAGCTCCGCCACCCGCACCGAAGGGCGTCACCTGCCATGACCGTCACCCCGAACCCCCGCCTGCGGCAGCTCGGCTCGCGCACCGCCGGTCCCGGCCGCCCCGTCTACGTCGTCGGCGAGATCGGCATCAACCACAACGGCGACCTGGACACCGCGATAGCGCTCGTCGACGCCGCCGCCGACGCGGGCTGCGACGCCGTGAAGTTCCAGAAGCGCACCCCCGAGATCTGCACCCCGCGCGACCAGTGGGACGTCGAACGCGACACACCCTGGGGCCGGATGAGCTACATCGCCTACCGCCACCGCGTGGAGTTCGGCGACGCCGAGTACCGCGCCATCGACGCCCACTGCGCCGAGCGCGGCATCGACTGGTTCGCCTCCCCGTGGGACACCGGGGCCGTCGCCTTCCTCGAGGAGTTCGGCGTACCCGCCCACAAGGTGGCCTCCGCCTCGCTCACCGACGACGAACTGCTGCGCGCCGTACGCGCCACCGGCAAGACGGTGGTCCTGTCCACCGGCATGTCCACGCCGCGCCAGATCCGGCACGCGGTGGAGGTGCTCGGCAGCGACAACATCCTGCTGTGCCACGCCACTTCGACCTACCCGGCGAAGGCGGAGGAGCTGAACCTGCGGGTGATCAACACCCTCCAGGAGGAGTACCCGAACGTCCCGATCGGCTACTCCGGTCACGAGACGGGCCTGCAGACCACGCTGGCCGCCGTCGCCCTCGGCGCGGCCTTCGTCGAGCGGCACATCACCCTCGACCGCGCGATGTGGGGCTCGGACCAGGCGGCCTCCGTCGAGCCGGGCGGCCTGCACCGGCTGGTCCGCGACATCCGCACCATCGAGGCCGCCCTCGGTGACGGGATCAAGCGGGTCTACCCCTCCGAACTCGCCCCGATGAAGAAGCTCCGCCGGGTCCAGGGCGCCCTGGCCGGGGTCTGACGACCCCGCGCCCTTCCCCCCAACGGCCTCCGACGCCTCCGACGAAGGAGCACGTGATGACCCCTTCCGCCGCCACCCTGGCCCTCATCGAGAGCCCGGTCCAGCTCCTGAACGTGCTGGAGTGGGCCCACGCGCACGGCCCCGCCGCCCCGGCCGACGCGGGCCGCGGCCCGCTCCTCGATGCCGTGCCGCGCCAGCCGTCGTACCACGGGGCCCCGCGCGAAACCGGTGCGGCGGGCGGTCCGGCGTCGCTGCGCATCGTCGTCCTGCCGCCCACCGACCCCATGTCCCGGGGCCAGCTGCGCCGGATGGCCGGCCTGGCCCGCGACGAGGGGTACGAGGTGCGCTGGCAGGAGGCCCGGGGCGGCCGGCTCGCCCCGCTGAAGGCGCTCGCCGCGCTCCTGCGCGACGTCCGGGCCGCCCGCCGCGTCATCGTCGGCGATCCGTTCTCCCGCTACGTCCAGCTGCTGCTCACCCTCGTCCGCGCGGAGGAGCTGGTCGTCGTCGACGACGGCACCGCGACCATGGAGTTCATCGACCGGACCGCGCGCGGCGAACGGCTCGTGCGCTGGCACCGGGCGGGCGGCGGCGGCCTGCCCGGCCGGATCCGCGAGCTGGCCTACGCGCCGGTCTCCTCGGCCGCGCGCCGCCGCTTCACCTCGGCCGCGGGCAGGGGCCGCCGGGTCGAGGTCTTCACCTCCATGCCCGTCACCGCGCCGCCGGGCATGGAGCTGCGGCTGAACGACTTCGGCTGGGCCCGCGCGCGGTTCGGCCCGCCGCGGCTGACCAAGGGAACCGACCTGGTGGGCACCTCGCTGGTGGAGACCGGCGTGGTCGACCCGGCCCGCTATCTGGCGGCCGTACGCGCCCTGGCGCACGAGCACGGCGCCACCCGCTACTTCGCGCACCGCCGGGAGTCCCCGGAGAAGCTGCGCGCGCTGAGCGAGGCGACCGGGCTGGAGATCGTACGTCCGGACCTGCCGCTGGAGCTGATCGCCCGCCGGGGTCCGGTCGGGCGGACCGTCGTCAGCTTCCCCTCGACGGTCGTGCACACCCTGCCGTACGCGCTGGCGGGCACCGGGGTCACCGTGGCGGTCCGGGAGATCGATCCGGCCTGGCTCACCGAGAACGCCTCCCCGAGGGCCCGCGGCTTCCTCGCCGGGGTGGCCGACACGGCCCGTGATGTGCGCAGACTCCCCGCGCAAGCCGCCCACACGGCGCGATGAGCGGGGGAGTTTACCCTTGGGGGTAGGTCCTCATGCGCCCGGAGGCCGGGTTTTCTTCCCCTAACGGGTTGAACTTTTGCTGATCTCCGGCCAGTTGACCCGCCGCTACGCCTACTCTTCAACGGGTGAACCAGTTGATGTCCCGCGAGTCACAGACCGCCCTGCCCGGCAAGCCCGCCCAGCCCGAGCTGCCCGGTACGCTCCCGGACCACCTGCGTGCCGAACTGATCGCGTTCCGCCGGGACTTGCACATGCATCCCGAACTCGGGCACCAGGAGTTCCGTACCACCGCCGCGATCAAGGCGAGGCTGGAGAAAGCGGGCCTGCGACCACGGGTACTGTCCTCCGGCACCGGCCTGATCTGTGACGTCGGGAGCTGGGACGGCGTGGTCCCGATGCTCGCCATTCGCGCGGACATCGACGCACTGCCCATCCCCGACGCCAAGACCCACGTGTCCTACCGCTCCACCGTCCCGGACCGCGCCCACGCCTGCGGCCACGACGTGCACACCGCCGTCGTGCTCGGCACCGGCCTGGTCCTGGCCGAGCTGGACCGGCAGGGGCTGCTGCCCCGGCCCGTACGGCTGCTCTTCCAGCCCGCGGAGGAGGTCCTGCCGGGCGGCGCCACCGAGGCCATCGATTCCGGCGCGCTGGACGGCGTGGGCAAGATGATCGCGGTCCACTGCGACCCGCGCGTGGACGCGGGCCGGATCGGCCTGCGGGCCGGCGCGATCACCTCGGCCTGCGACCGGCTCGAGGTCACCCTCGAGGGAGCCGGCGGACACACCGCGCGGCCGCACCTGACCACCGACCTGGTGACGGCGGCCGCCCGGATCGCGATCGACGTCCCCGCGCTGCTGTCCCGGCGGATGGACGCCCGCAGCGGCATGTCCGTCACCTGGGGCCGGATCGAGGCCGGACACGCGTGCAACGTCATCCCGATGCACGCCGAGCTCTCCGGCACCGTGCGCTGCCTGGACCTGGGCGCCTGGCACGAGGCCCCCGAGCTGGTCCACGCGGCGATCGACGAGATCGCGACGATGCACCGCGCCAAGTCGTCGATCAACTACGTCCGCGGCGTCCCGCCCGTGGTCAACGACCCGGCGGTCACCGAACTGCTGCGCGAGGCGATGACGGCGCGGCGCGGCATGGACTCCGTCGAGGACACCGAGCAGAGCCTGGGCGGGGAGGACTTCTCCTGGTACCTCGAGCACGTCCCGGGCGCGATGGCCCGGCTCGGGGTGCGCGCGCCGGGGGACACCGCCAAGCACGACCTGCACCGCGGTGACTTCGACGTGGACGAGTCCGCGATCGCCGTCGGAGTCGAGTTCTTCACGGCCGCCGCGCTGCTCGACGGGCGGCGGGGGAGGTCCGTCGGCCAGCCGGTCAGGTAAAGGTCCGTACAACACCCGAGGACCTGCGGGTGGACGCGTCCAGCCCTTGATACACAAGGGCTGGACCCGTGACCGGTTACCGATCGGTCACTGTCCGGTTCGCGACGATCCGATAACGACTCATGTACGGGGCTTTAACTGACATCTACGCGCGTTACGATCGCGGCGAAACCAGCGCCGGTCCCGGCGCTTCGGTCAGGTTTTGAAGGAGCCTCCCCTTGCGCCGGATCACCAGGATCGCCACCGTGGGCATCGCCTCCGCGGCGCTCGCCCTCTCGGCCACCGCCTGTGGCGGTAAGAAGTCCTCGGACACCGGATCTTCCTCTGACAAGAAGGAAGCTTCCGTCGCCATCGCGTACGACATCGGTGGCCGCGGCGACCAGTCGTTCAACGACGCCGCCTACGCGGGCCTCCAGCAGGCCGAGAAGGACCTGAAGGTCAAGGGCGCCGAGGCGGAGCCCACCGACGGCGAGGGCGAGGCCGACAAGGTCCAGCGCCTCACCGAGCTGGCCCGCAAGGGCAACAACCCGGTCATCGGCGTCGGTTTCTCCTACGCCCCGGCCATCAAGAAGGTCGCGCCGAAGTTCCCGAAGACCACCTTCGGCATCATCGACGACACCTCGGTGACCGGCCCGAACATCGCCAACCTGGTGTTCAACGAGGAGCAGGGCTCCTACCTGGCCGGCGTCGCCGCCGCCAAGGTCTCCAAGACCGGCACGGTCGGCTTCATCGGTGGTGTCGAGGTCCCGCTGATCAAGAAGTTCGAGGCGGGCTTCACCCAGGGCGTCAAGGACACCAACCCGAACGCCAAGGTGCTCTCGCACTACCTGACCCAGCCCCCGAACTTCGACGGCTTCTCCAAGCCCGACCTCGGCAAGGCCACGGCGCAGGGTCAGCTCGACGCGGGCGCCGACGTGATCTACGCGGCCGCCGGTCTGGCCGGCTCGGGTGCCATCGAGGCCACCGCCGGCAAGGGCAAGTGGGCCATCGGTGTCGACTCGGACCAGTACAACCAGGCGGGTCTGGTCAAGTACAAGGACCACATCCTGACCTCGGTCACCAAGCAGGTCCAGCTCTCCGTCTTCAACCTGATCAAGTCGGTCGAAGAAGGCAAGCCGCAGACGGGCGAGATCCGCTACGGCCTGGACAAGGACGGCGTCGGCCTGGCCGACTCCAACCCCGAGTACAAGAAGATGACCGACGTCATCGCCGCGGTCGACAAGGCGAAGGCCGACATCATCGCGAAGAAGATCACGGTCAAGACCACTCCGTAACGGCTTGACCGACGGGCAGACATGGTCTCCGGGGTCCGGGCAGCGGTCTCTACCGCTCCCGGGCCCCGAGCCGTCTTCTTCGGTTCTTGATCGCTATTTCTGGCCAGTTGGCCGCAAGTTTTCATTTTCGACTGTGCTACGCGCGTAGAGGCATCGTGGACGCGATACCGTCCTTCTCCCTCCCACCCGCCCGGCCGATCTCCCCCCTGCTGCCCCTGCCGTCTCGGCTTTCCAGCTCCTTCCGCGCCAAGGAGAGTGCGTCATCAACGCGTCCAGCCCCCCTCTCGCCGTAGAACTGAACGGCATTACCAAGCGCTTCCCCGGCGTCGTCGCCAACAAGGACATCGCGATCACCGTCCGCAAGGGCACGGTCCACGCCCTCGTCGGTGAGAACGGCGCCGGCAAGTCGACCCTGATGAAGATCCTCTACGGCATGCAGAAGCCGGACGAGGGCACCATCGCGATCGACGGGGAGCAGGTCACCTTCTCCAGCCCCGGCGACGCCATCGCCCGCGGCATCGGCATGGTGCACCAGCACTTCATGCTCGCCGACAACCTCACCGTGCTGGAGAACGTCGTCCTCGGCGGCGAGAAGCTCTACGGCATCGGCGGCAAGGCCCGCAAGAAGATCAAGGAGATCTCCGACGCGTACGGCCTGGGCGTGCGCCCGGACGCCCTCGTCGAGGACCTCGGTGTCGCCGACCGGCAGCGCGTGGAGATCCTCAAGGTCCTCTACCGGGGCGCCAAGATCCTCATCCTCGACGAGCCGACCGCCGTGCTCGTCCCGCAGGAAGTGGACGCGCTCTTCGACAACCTGCGCGAGCTCAAGGCCGAGGGCCTGACCGTCATCTTCATCTCGCACAAGCTGGGCGAGGTGCTGAAGGTCGCCGACGACATCACCGTCATCCGGCGCGGCACGACGGTCGGCACCGCCGACCCGCGCAACACCACGACCAAGCAGCTCGCCGAGCTGATGGTCGGCTCCGAACTCCCGTCGCCCGAGACCCGCGAGTCCACGGTGACGACGACGCCGATGCTCCAGGTGGCGGACCTGCGCCTGGCGGCCACCGACCCGGACGGCGTCGTCCGCGAGGTGCTCGGCGGCATCGACTTCACCATCCACAAGGGTGAGGTGCTCGGCATCGCGGGCGTCGAGGGCAACGGCCAGACGGAACTCATCGAGGCCCTGATGGGCATGAGCATCCCCGATGGCGGCACCATCACCCTGGACGGCAAGGACATCTCGACCGTCACGACGCGCAAGCGCCGCGAAGGCGGGATCGGTTACATCCCCGAGGACCGCCACCGGCACGGCCTGCTGCTGGAATCCCCGCTGTGGGAGAACCGCATCCTGGGTCACGTCACCGAGGCGCCCAACTCCAAGCGCGGGATCCTGGACCCGAAGGCCGTGCGCGCGGACACCGAGCGGATCGTGCGCGAGTACGACGTCCGCACGCCCGGCATCGAGGTCACCGCGGCCTCGCTCTCCGGCGGCAACCAGCAGAAGCTGATCGTCGGCCGCGAGATGAGCCACAGCCCGAAGTTCCTGATCGCCGCCCACCCCACCCGCGGTGTGGACGTCGGCGCGCAGGCCCAGATCTGGGACACGATCCGCGAGGCCCGCCGCGAGGGCCTGGCCGTGCTGCTGATCTCGGCCGACCTGGACGAGCTGATCGGCCTGTCCGACACCCTGCGCGTGATCTACCGCGGCCGCCTGGTCGCGGACGCGAACCCGGCGACCGTCACCCCGGAAGAACTCGGCACCGCCATGACGGGCGCCGCGACCGGGCACCTGGAAGCACCCGACAACCACTCCGACGCCGGTACCGACGCTGGTACCGCATCCCCGGAGGACGAGGCCCGATGAAGAAATTCGACAAGGACCGGCTGCTCCTCGCCTTCGCCGGGCCCGTGCTCGCGCTGGTCGCCGCCTTCGTGCTGACCGTGATCGTGCTGGCGGCGACGGGCGTGGACCCGATCGAGCCCCTGCGCCTGATGGTGGAGAACGCCGGTTACGAGGACGTACAGATCCTCATCCTCAACCAGGCGGGCACCTACTACCTGGCGGCCCTGGCCGTGGCCATCGGCTTCCGGATGAACCTCTTCAACATCGGCGTCGACGGCCAGTACCGTCTCGCGGCGATGATCTCCGCGGTGGTCGGCACGGCCGTGACCCTGCCCGGCCCGCTGCACATCCTGCTGATCGTGGTCGTCGCGATGCTGACCGGTGCGTTCTGGGCCGGTATCGCAGGTGTCCTGAAGGCCAAGCGAGGGGTCAGCGAGGTCGTCTCCACGATCATGCTGAACGCCATCGCGACCAGCCTGATCGCGTGGCTGATCCTGCCGAAGAACTTCGGCGTGCAGCCCGTGGGCTCCAACGACCTGACGACCGGTGACATCGCCGAGTCCGGCTGGTTCCCGGCGGTGACCGTCGGCGACGGCCTGGAGATCTACGGCTTCACCTTCGTGGCCTTCGCGCTGGGCATCGTCTACTGGTTCACGCTCAACCGGACCCGCTTCGGCTTCGACCTGCGCGCCACCGGCGCCAGCGAGTCCGCCGCGCAGGCCTCCGGTGTGGACGCCAAGAAGATGATCATCACCTCGATGCTGATCTCGGGCGCGGTCGCGGGCCTCTCCGGCATGCCGCAGCTGCTGGGCGAGACCCACACGTACAACCTGTCCTTCCCGCTGGGCGTCGGCTTCACCGGCATCACCATCGCGCTGCTGGGCCGCAACAGCCCGGTCGGCATCCTCTTCGCCTCCTTCCTGATGTCCTTCATCGACAAGGCCTCGGCCTCGCTCGACCAGAACGGCTACGCCAAGGAGATCGGCACGATCATGAAGGGCCTGATCGTGATCGCGGTCGTCGTGTCCTACGAACTGGTCCGCCGCTACGGGATCCGCCGCCAGCAGCAGAAGGTCGGCGAGGAGCTGGCCGCCGGCCACGCCATCAAGACCGAGAAGGAGGTCGCGGCGTGAGCACCAGTACCGTCTCCGCGACGAGCGCCGCCCCCAAGAAGCAGGGCGGCCGCCAGAAGCTCACCCTGCCCTGGATCATGCTGATCATCGCGGGCGGCCTCGCGCTGATCTCGCTGGTCCGCGTGGTCAGCGGAGCCCAGGACCTGACCTCGGTCGGCCAGGTGTCCGGCGCCCTCTCCCTCGCCGTGCCGATCGGCCTCGCCGGTCTCGGCGGCCTGTGGGCCGAGCGTGCGGGCGTCGTCAACATCGGCCTCGAGGGCATGATGATCCTCGGCACCTGGTTCGGCGCCTGGGCGGGCTACCAGTGGGGTCCGTGGACCGGCGTCGCCGCCGGCATCATCGGCGGCGCCATCGGCGGCCTGCTGCACGCGATCATCACGGTCACCTTCAACGTGAACCACATCGTCTCCGGTGTGGCCGTGAACATCCTCGCGCTGGGCTTCACCCAGTACCTGTCGAACTTCACGTTCAACGAGGCCCCGGGCGGCTCCTCCAAGCAGTCCCCGCAGGTGGAACCGATCTACAAGATCACCGTGCCGGGGCTGTCCGACTGGATGACCACCCTCCAGGGCAAGCACTGGTTCTTCATCTCGGACGTGGCCGGCGTCATCGGCGGCCTGGTCACCGAGCTGTCGCTGCTGACCGTCGTCGCGCTGCTGCTGATCCCGGGCACCTGGTGGGTGCTGTGGCGCACCACCTTCGGCCTGCGCCTGCGCTCCTGCGGTGAGAACCCGGTGGCCGCGGAATCCCTCGGCGTCAACGTGTACAAGTACAAGTACATCGCCGTGATCGTCTCGGGCGGCCTGGCCGGCCTCGGCGGCGCGTTCCTGTCGATCGTCGCCAGCCCGATCTACCAGGAGGGCCAGACCGGCGGCCGCGGTTACATCGGTCTCGCCGCGATGATCTTCGGTAACTGGATGCCCGGCGGCATGGCCCTGGGCGCCGGCCTGTTCGGCTTCATCGACAGCCTCAAGCTGCGCGGTGGCGCCGAGAACGTCCACGCGCTGCTGCTGCTGGTCGCGATCGTGCTGGTGCTGGCCGCGATCTGGCAGGGCTACCGGAAGAAGTACATCTCGGCGGGCGTCTCGGCGGTCTGCGCCGTGCTGCTCTACGTCTGGTACGCGACGACGGACGCGGTCCCGAGCCAGTTCGTGGACGCCGCGCCCTACGTCACCACCCTGCTGGTGCTCGCCCTGTCGGCGCAGCGCCTGCGGATGCCGAAGGCGGACGGCATGCCGTACCGCAAGGGCCAGGGCAAGTGACGACCGCGACCGTCCCGGACTGGGACGCCCTGCGCGACGCGGCCCGGGACGCCATGTCCCGGGCGTACGCCCCCTACTCCGGCTTCCCGGTCGGGGTCGCCGCGCTGGTCGACGACGGCCGCACCATCACCGGGTGCAACGTCGAGAACGCCAGCTACGGACTCGGCCTGTGCGCCGAGTGCGGGCTCGTCTCGGCCCTCCAGGCCACCGGCGGCGGCCGCCTGACGCACTTCACGTGCGTCGACGGCAAGGGCGAGGTCCTCGTCCCGTGCGGGCGCTGCCGGCAGCTCCTGTACGAGTTCGGCGGGCCCGAGCTCCAGGTGGAGACGCCGGAGGGCGTCCTGCCGCTCGCGGCCATGCTGCCGCAGGCCTTCGGGCCCGACCACCTGAGATAGCCGTGCGGACGGCCCTTCGCCCCCCGAGGCGGAGGGCCGTCCTACTTCCCGTCTTTTTCTCCTCCATCTCTATGCGCGTAGAAGGAAGCATCCATGGACGTCATCTCCGTCATCCGGACCAAGCGTGACCGCGGTGAGCTGAGCCCCGAGCAGATCGACTGGGTCATCGACGCGTACACGCGCGGTGTCGTCGCCGACGAGCAGATGTCGTCCCTGGCGATGGCCATCCTGCTCAACGGCATGAACCGCGCCGAGATCGCCCGCTGGACCGCCGCGATGATCGCGAGCGGCGAGCGCATGAACTTCGACTCGCTGTCCCGCCCGACCGCCGACAAGCACTCCACCGGCGGCGTCGGCGACAAGATCACCCTGCCGCTGGCCCCGCTCGTCGCGGCCTGCGGCGCGGCCGTACCGCAGCTCTCCGGGCGGGGCCTCGGCCACACCGGCGGCACCCTGGACAAGCTGGAGTCCATCCCGGGCTGGCGCGCGCTGCTCTCCAACGAGGAGATGCTGCACGTCCTGGACACCACCGGCGCGGTCATCTGCGCGGCGGGCGACGGGCTGGCCCCGGCGGACAAGAAGCTGTACGCGCTGCGCGACGTCACGGGCACCGTCGAGGCGATCCCGCTGATCGCGTCGTCGATCATGTCCAAGAAGATCGCCGAGGGCACGGGCTCGCTGGTGCTCGACGTGAAGGTCGGCTCCGGCGCCTTCATGAAGAACATCGAGGACGCGCGCGAGCTGGCCTCGACGATGGTCGGCCTCGGCACCGACCACGGGGTCAGGACGGTCGCGCTGCTGACCGACATGTCCACCCCGCTGGGCCTGACCGCGGGCAACGCGCTGGAGATCCGCGAGTCGGTCGAGGTGCTCGCCGGCGGTGGCCCGTCCGACGTGGTCGAGCTGACCCTGGCGCTGGCCCGCGAGATGCTGGCCGCGGCGGGCATCCGCGACGCGGACCCGGCGAAGGCCCTGGCGGACGGTTCGGCCATGGACGTCTGGCGCCGGATGATCGCGGCGCAGGGCGGCGACCCGGACGCGGCCCTGCCGGTGGCCCGGGAGCAGCACGTGATCAGCGCGCCGGCCTCGGGCGTGCTGACCCGCATGGACGCGTACGCGGTCGGCGTGGGCGCCTGGCGCCTGGGCGCGGGCCGTGCCCGCAAGGAGGACCCGGTGCAGGCGGGCGCGGGCATCGAGCTGCACGCGAAGCCGGGGGACGCCGTCGTCGCGGGCCAGCCCCTGATGACGCTGCACACGGACACCCCGGAGAAGTTCGAGTACGCCGTCGCGGCCCTCGACGGTTCCTTCGACATCGCCCCGGCCGGTACGTCCTTCACGGCGACCCCGATCGTCCTGGACCGCATCGCGTAACGCGCCGCCCGCCTGGTCCCGCCGCCCCCGCCGATGACTTTCGGCGGGGGCGGCGGTCATTCATGGCGTGAAGACGAAACGATTCGTGGTGCCGGGGCCCGGAATGACGGCCGGGGAGACGGGAGAGGCGCTCGCACGGCTGCGGTGCGGAGCGGGGGTGGTGTGGGACGTCAGCGCCGTCACCGAACCGGGCCTGGCGGCCGTGGAGGCCCTCGCACGGCTCGCGCTGGCCGCTCGCCGGAGCGGGGCCGCGCTGACCGTCACGGGGGCCGGAGCGGGGCTGCTGGGCCTGCTCCGGCTGGCGGGGCTGGAGGAGCTGGCGGGACCGGCCGGGGAGGCCGGGCCAGGGGGTGTTCCCCACGCACATCCGTCGGACACCCCCTAGCCGAGGTGGTCCGGGAGCCCGAAGAGGGGGAACCAGCGCGCGGTGTCCAGGAAGGCGTTGAGGCCGACGATCCGGCCCTCTGAGACCTCCAGGACCTGCAGGGCCCATGGGGTGTGACCCCGGCCGTCCGCCGCCGGGCGGTACTGGCCGAAGGCGGGCATGCCGTTCGCCGTGGTCGCGACCAGGCGCGAGCCGCGGCAGCCGATGCCCTGGTTCAGGTGCCAGGCGGCGATGTCCTCGTGCCCCTGGAGCCACAGGTCGAACGGCGGCATCGACAGCACGGCGTCCTCGTGCAGCAGGGTGGTCAGCCGCGAGATGTCGTACGCCTCGAAGGCGGCGAGGTACTGCTCCAGCAGCTCGGCCTGCCCGGCGTCCAGCGGGTCCGCCGCTTCGCTCGCGCGCATCCGGGTCGCGGCCAGGGTGGCCCGCGCCCGCTGCAGGGCGCTGTTCACCGAGGCCACGGTCGTGTCCAGCAGGGTCGCGACCTCGTCCGCCTTCCAGGCCAGCACCTCGCGCAGGATCAGCACGGCCCGCTGCTTGGCCGGCAGGTGCTGGAGCGCCGCCACGAAGGCGAGGCGGACGGACTCCTTGGCCAGCGCCAGCTCGGCCGGGTCGGCGGTCTGCGGGAGCACCCGGGCGTCCGGCACCAGCTCCAGCCAGGTCACCTCGGGGCGCTCGCTCAGGACCGCGGAGGCCTGGTGCTGCGGCGCCGTGAGGTCCATCGGGCGGGCCCGCTTCTTCCCCGCCGCCAGCAGGTCCAGGCAGACGTTGGTGGCGATGCGGTACAGCCACGACCGCAGCGAGGAACGGCCCTCGAACTTCTCGTAGCTGCGCCAGGCGCGGATGTAGGTGTCCTGCACCGCGTCCTCGGCGTCGAAGGCCGAGCCGAGCATCCGGTAGCAGTAACCGGTCAGCTCGGTCCGGTGCCGGTCCATCGCCGAGTCCAGCTCCGGCCTCGTCGCGAGGTCACTCATGATCGTCGAACCCCCTGGTAGATCCCGATACTTGGGAAGCTACCCGAGGGGTCCGACAGCGGCAGCCCGGACGGGCCCGGCGCGGGCCGGCGCGGTCCGGCGGGGGCGCCTACGCGGAGATCGCGGGCTGGACCGCCGGGTGGGCCGCGGCGTGCGGCACCGCGGGGTCCGCGAGGGGGCGCCGGGCGGGCAGCGGGGTCGTGCTGACACGCGCCGTGAACAGCTCCTGCCCCTCTTGGTGGATGGTGACCAGCACCCGGCCGGTGCCCGGTTCCGGTTCCGCTTCCACCCAGCACGGGGAGTCGAGCTCGGCGAAGCGCGTGAACCGGGTGTCCATCGCCGCGGCCATGGCCCGGGCGGGCCCGGCGACGACGTGGGCGGCCTGGCGGGCGGCCTCCAGCATGAGCGCGCCGGGGACGTGGTCGACGGGGTGGTCGAAGAGCACGGGGTGGTCGGTGTCCACGCGCAGCTGCCAGCGGTGCGGGGAGGTGGTGGCGGCGAGGACGACGTTCTCCCGCAGTTCGTGGCCCACCAGCTTCGGCGAGACCGGCAGCGGCACCGGGACGGAGCCCGCCAGCGCGGTGTCCACGTCGGCGTAACCGGCGCGCAGTCTGCGGTAGATGGCGGGCGCGTGGCTGCTGAACCGGGTCTGCGCGCTGCCGAGCCAGACCCCGTCGCGCCGGGCCTCCACGTGCAGGGAGAGCGCGCCGAGCTTGCCGCGGCGCTGGACCACGTCGTGGCAGTTGACGTACAGGGTGACCTCGGCCGGCCGGAGCCGGGCCTGCAGGGCGGCGGCGCCGGGGGCTATCGCGTAGCGGAAGTACTCCCAGATCAGGTGGTGCCCGAAGGGGACGGTGTACGCGGCGTGGGAGAGCAGCGGGAAGATCTGGCGCACGGTCTCGGCGAAGAGGAGGGGATCGTGCAGCCCGTTCTGGGAGCGGTAGAAGCTGTGGGCGCGGGGCCATTGGGCGGTGATGGTGAAGGAATCCTGGTCCTCGCGGTGCCAGCCGGTCAGGAGCACCTCCGACAGGGCGGCCTTGTGGACGTACTCGCGGGGGACGGTGGTGGTGACCGTGGCGGGCGGTTCGGCCGGTCCGCCGAAGGGGAGCTGCGGGATGGCGCCGGACTGGTAGCGGGCGTACTCGAACTCCATGTGTATCCCCCTGAGATGGCCGTGCGAGAACCGGTGTGGTGCAGGCGTGGTGCAGATGCGTCGCGAAGGCGTGGCAGGTGCGGTGCGGTACCGGGGCAGGCTGGCCGGGCTCCCTCCGGGACGAGGTTCCGGGGTGGCCAGCTCGAATTAAACTAGAGAGTGCTCGTTTTGTTTGTCGAGCGTGAACGGGTGGAAAGTCGAGAGTGGCTTGAACTGGCCGCCAGAGGATGCGTTCATCGGGAGAGAGGCCCACCCAGGCCCGCCGTCCGCTGGCATAACATAGAGGGCGTTCGTTTTTTTGCGAGAGGGGTGCTCGCATCATCCGACCCAAGGCGCAAGTGGAGTGATCGTGTCGCAGGCCAGGCAAGCCCGAGCCATCCGGACCCGAGAGAAGATCCTCCGGGCTGCCGCCGAAGTGTTCGACGAGCACGGTTTCTCGGGTGCGAGCATGAACAAGATCGTGCGCACGGCGGACACCACCATGGGCGCGATGTACTTCCACTTCGCCTCCAAGGAGGAGATCGCGAAGGCGGTCATGGCCGAGCAGGCCACCGACCTGTCCTTCACGGAGGGTGAGGACGGCCTCCAGCGGCTGATCTACATCAACCTCGAGGTCGCGCACCAGATGCGCACCAACGTGCTGTTCCGGGCCGGTGTGCGGCTCGCGGTGGAGCAGGGCGAATTCGGCATGCGGGACGCGGCCCCGTACCGCCTGTGGATCGACCTCTTCCGCGCGCAGCTCGAAGCGGCGCGCGCGCAGGGCGAGTTGCTGCCCGGCGTGGACGTCGAGGACTTCGCCGAGATCCTCGTCGGGGCGTACACGGGCACCCAGCTGATGTCCAACATCACCACCGGCAGGGAGAACCTGATAGGGCGGATCAGTGCGCTCTGGGGCTACCTGCTCCCGTCCATCGCGGCGCCCGCGGTGATCGCCAAGCTCGACCTGACGGGCGCCGCGCGCGCCGAAGGGCAGGGCGCGGCGCAGGTCTGAGCGGACCCGCGGTCAGCGGGAGCCGGTCGCTCCGGGCGGCGGCCCGGGCCGGTGCGAACCCTTCTACGGAGGGGTCTTTTCAGGCCACCGAAGGGTCTTTGCCAGGTGAGGAGGGGTCCGCGGCCCTGCCGTCAGATCCACAGGTAACGGACGCAGGGGAGATTCCGGACCACAGGACCTCCCACACTTCGGCCAGTCGGCCCCGCACGCTCCAGCCACTGCCCGATGCCGACTCGTACTGCCGCTGCACCGACACCTCGAGGTTGGAGATGAGGCAGGCGACGAGCACCCCGACGATTTCGGGGTCCGCGCCCGGCCGGCGCTCCAGCTCGCCGCCGCGGTGGGCCCGGGTCAGCAGGGAGCGCACGGCCGGGGTCCACGCGTCGTACCAGTCGGCGCTCACCGGCAGCTCGCGCGAGAGCCGGGCGGCGGCCCGGACGACCGGCTGCTTCTCCAGCAGCCCGGCCAGCGTCTGTGTCACCTCGGTGAGCGCCTCCAGGGCGGAACCGCCCGGTCCGGTGGAGACCGCGGCCTCCTCGACGGCGTCGGCGGTCAGGTCGTGACCGCGTTCGCACACCGCCTCCGCCAGGTCGTTCTTCGCGGGGAAGTGGAAGGTCAGGGCGCCGATGGTGGCCATCGCCGACCTGCTGATCCGGGTGAGCGAGGTGCCGGCGTACCCCCTGCGGGCGAATTCCTCCCCTGCCGCCTCGATGAGCAGGCTGCGGGTCCGGCCGGCCCGCTCCTGCTTCGTACCTGCACGTTCGTGGTGTGTCGTCATGGGTGGCCCCTCGGTGGTCGGTGGTCGGCGTCGTTCCGGCCCCCCGGCCGTGCGCTACGTAGGTAGCATCCCAGAAAAACAAAGCGAGTACTCTCTATGGTGTAGAAAAAAGAGCGAGCGTTCTCTACGCTTACCGGGGAGTGAGGAGGAGATGCACGATGACTCGTAACGCACAGCGGCTCGTGGACCCGAAACTCGCCGAACTGGGAAACTTCCTCGCCGAGCGCCGGGCCGAGGTCACCCCCCAGCAGGTCGGACTCCCCGGCGGAGCGGCCCGCCGGGTGCCAGGACTGCGCCGCGAGGAGGTCGCGATGCTCGCCGGCATCGGCGCCTCCTGGTACGCGTGGATCGAACAGGGCCGCGCCAAGAACGTCTCCCCGGAGATCCTCGGCGCCATCGCCCGGGTGCTCCGCCTCGACGAGACCCAGCGCCTCTACGCCATGCGGCTGGCCGGCTACGCGGGAGTGGGCCGCCCCCAGCGCTGCGCCGACGACGACCTGCCGCTGCTGCTCCAGGTGGTCGACGGCTTCCTGCCCAGCCCCGCCTACGTCCTGGACCACTGCTGGGACGTCACCGCGGCCAACGCCACCGCCACCCGCCTGCTCGGCCTCGGCGGCGAACGGTCCAACTACCTGCGCACGCTCTTCCTCGACCCCGCCGCCCGCGAACGCTTCCCCCAGTGGGACCAGGAGGCCGCCGCGGCCGTCGCCGCCTTCCGCGCCCAGGGCGGCGAGCTGCTCGCCGATGCCCGGCTGGGCGCGCTGGTACGCGAACTCACCGAACTCAGCCCGGTGTTCGCCGCCCTCTGGGCCCGCCACCGGGTCGCCACCCGCACCGAGGGCGTGCAGCGACTGCGCCATCCCGACCTGGGTGAGCTGGAGTTCACCAAGATCTCCCTGTGCGTCAACGGCCGCGCCGGTCTCCAGCTGATCCTGCTCAGCCCGCAGTACGGAACCGCCGAGTTAACCGAGCAATGGGCCGCCGCCGGGCGGTCCGGCGTCCTGGCCCGCCCGCTCGGCGGACACGGCGCCATCGTCTGAGAAGAGGACCGATCCGCCATGACGACCGTCACCCGGGGAACCACCCCGGCCACCGCGCCGCGCACCCTGCGCTTCGGTGAGCACACCGTCACCTGGCTGCCCGACGGACACGTACAGCTCGACCCCAGGCGCTGGCTCCCCGACAGCACGGCCGCGGACTGGGCCGGCCGCAACGCCGCGCTCCTGGACCCCGACGGCTTCCTGACCGCCTCCATCGGCGCCCTCCTGATCCGCCACGGCGACCGCGCGATGCTCGTCGACGCGGGCTTCGGCCCCCACGCCGTCCCCGCCGAGAACACCCACCCGGCCCTCGGCGCCCTCGTCGGCGGACAGCTCCCCGCGGCCCTCGACGCCGTCGGCGTGGACCCCGCCGCCATCGAACTGATCGCCTTCAGCCACCTCCACGACGACCACCTCGGCTGGGCGCTGCGCCCCGGCCCGGGACTCGCCTCCCCCTTCGTCAACGCCGCCTTCGCCGCATCGGCCGCCGAATGGTCCCACTGGGCACGGCCCGCCGCCGGTTCGAGCCGGACGCGGACCGTCGGGGGCGGGGAGGAGGTCTTCCCCGGCGTCACCGCGTGGCCGACCCCCGGGCACACCGCCGGACACACCTCCTACGTCCTCACCTCCGGCGAGCGCCGGCTGATCGCCTTCGGCGACCTCTTCCACACCCCGGCCCAGCTCGCCCGCCCCGACTGGCGGGTGGTGGTCGACGCGCACCCCGAGCGCGGGGCCGAGGCCCGCCGCGCGCTGCTCGCCGAGCTGGCGCGCCCCGGCACCGCCGGCTTCGCCAACCACTTCTCGGGCGCCGTCTTCGGGCGGCTCGCCAATCATTCCGGCACGCCCTGCTGGGAACCTTTGGAAGAATTTTATTAAAAAGCGTTGCCACCCTTGCAGATCTTCCGTCCCGGCTCCAGAATTCATGGAGCCGGGGCTTTCTGTGTGAGCCAGCCGGCTCCTCGGCCTGCCCCGCCTATTGGTGGTGGTAACAGGTGTCCTGCTCATAGCGGCAGGAGAGGCTGTGAAAAAGCCCGCGCTGCTGAAATGATTTCTGCATGAGCCAGAGAATCGCCATTGCCGGCGCCTACGGATCTGGAAAGACCCTCCTCTCCGAGGCACTCTCCGAAGTGACCGGACTTCCCTGCGCCAAGGGAACCGTCATGCGGGAGCCCATTGGCGGGGAGGGAAAGCACACCTGGAGCTGGACCGAGGGCGAGCTGCTCCAGCTCACCGTGCGGCGCCACGCCGAGCGCACCCTGGCGGAGGCGGCCCACCCGGCCGGCTTCATCAGCGACGGATCGATCATCCATGACTGGGTGTTTGCCAAGCTCCGCCTGATCGTGGGCCCGAAACCGGGCACCGAGCAGCCGCTCGACAGCCGCTTCCGCAGCGAGGTCACCGCCGCCTACGAAGACGTCGCGGACCACATCGGCAAGCTCGCGGTGCAGCACGCGAAGACCGCGTACGACGTCTTCTTCCACCTGCCCGTCGAATTCCCGCTGGACGGGGACGACCGTCCCGTCAACGACATCTTCCGCACACTGTCGGACAAGATCCTGCTGCCCGCCATAGCGGAAACCGGCATTCCCGTGCACACGATCACCGGCACGCCCGCCGAGCGCCTCCAGCGCATTGTCGAGATCACCGGTCTGCCCGTCGCCGTCGACATCGACAAGGCGCTCGCGGCCGTCCAGGGAAGGTAGATCAATTCAGATTCCGGCCCCCCTCGGAAAGTAGCTCCACTCACCCAAGCGCCAACGGAGAAAGGTCACAGAAAATGCAGCTCGAGGTCCCCAAGTGGGGCGACAAGCCCGATCTCAAACTGGCGATATCCGGTACCTACTCGACCGGGAAGTCGACCACCACGGAAGCCCTCGCCATCGCGACCGGCATCCCGCGGACCCACGCCAAGACCTCGCGTGAGCTGCTCGTCGACCTCGTCCCCGGCAAGACGGTGATGGAGCTCAACGCCATGGAGCTGGTCAAGCTGGGCCTGCGCCGTTACGAGGAGCGCCTCGTCAACGAAGCGGGGACCGGCGCGTTCATATCCGACGGCGGCGTCTTCCACGAGTGGGTCTACTTCGAGGCCCGGATGCGGGTCGGCATCAACCCCGGCATGCCGTGGTGGTTCCAGGGCGTGAAGAAGACCCTGGGAGTGGTGTCGAAGGGCTTCTACCAGAAGTACACGAACACCCTCGGGGAGATACAGAAGGACCGCGCCAAGCGGTCCTACGACGCCTTCGTCCACCTGCCCGTCGAGTTCGACATGGACCGCGACGGACACCGGCCGGTCTCCGAGAAGTTCCGCCGGCTCTCCGACGAACTGCTCCTCGGCGCGCTGGAGGAGACCAAGATCCCGTACCGGATCGTGGGCGGCCCGATCCCGCAGCGCATCGAGAAGATCGTCGAGATCTTCGAACTGCCGCTGGTCGTACCCGTCAAGGAGGCGATCGAGGAGGCGGAGCGCCGCGTGGCCGCCGACGCCTCGGACCTCCAGCGCAACCTCGCGTTCATGGCGTCCAGACGGCAGAAGTCCTTCGGCCGCAGGCTCGCCTACGCCTTCCGCTACTGACCCGCGCCGCCACCGACCGCGTCGACGCGCCCACCCCCGCCGCGTCCGACGCCCCGCGCGCGGCCCCTTCCTCCCCACTTCCCCCGTGGCGGAAGGGGCCGCCCGCAAGGACCGCGAGCACCGCCAGGACACCCCTGACGTACGAGCGCCACGAACGAGAGACACGCATCGAGACCGA